>NZ_JARVSI010000002.1:0-215684 GCF_030209255.1 Pseudomonas sp. CFBP2511
GGCTGATCCCCAACCTCAACACCACCTGCAAAATGGAAGTGCCCGCCGACCTGCCGGGCGTGGTGATCTTTCTGCATGGTGTGAATGATCCGGGGGCTTCTTATGAGTCGGTGGAGACGGGGTTGTGTCAGGGGGTGAATGAGCGGCTGGATCGGCCGGATCTGGTGCCGGGGCGGTATGGGGAAAAATACAAAGAAGCAGGAAACGTCCCCTACGAGAAAAGGGACAGTGACCAGAAAGTCATCCTCGATGATCCTGATACTTATCTCTACCGGCGCGACGCATCTGATCCGAAAACCCATAGCCTGCTAATTCCCTTTTATTGGGGGCATCGGGCAGCACCCGATCAAATCAAGCGTGATGACGCGGGCGATCCGTTCAGAATGCGTAATCAGTTTCAGGACATCAACGGCAACCGGCTGGATCGCCACTTTGCCAAAGCGGGAGGTTTTATTGCCAACGCGACCAATAACATACCGGATGTCTATGGTGAAGGTTTTAGGCCCAATCTGAAAAGCATCGCTCTGGAAACGTTTAAGCCAGACAACGCTTTATATTTTGGTCACTCGCCAGCGCGGCACTATTGCGTATTAGCGGCTCACCGTTTGGCTACGCTGATACGCGAGATCCGTCGCGTGTCGCCTGACGAGACCATTACAATCATGGGTCACAGCCAAGGCACGATAGTCACCTTGCTGGCGCAAGCGTTGCTGGTAGACGGAGGAGACCGTTGCGCAGATACTTTTATCATGGTGGATACGCCTTATTGTGTGTTGCCTGGTAACACTCCCAAAGACCAAGACACATTTTCAACGCTGGTCGGGATCGTAACTGCGATAACCAATACGCCACACACACAACCAGCCATGTCAGAACTCAGGGATGCTAAAACCTACTGCGGCAGAAGCGGTTCGCGATGGTCACCTACTCAAGGTATCCGCAAAAATAAAGTGGGCAGCATGACCGTCTTTCCCGAGCGTGATAACCGAGGAAAGGTATATCTGTATTTCTGCCCGGATGACACCACTGTCTCACTGGATGACGTCCAAGGCATCGGGACCTATGGAATGCCTGATGCGCTACCTGATGGACGAATGGCAATGATGGTGCTCCAGCAACTACGCTTCTATCAACGCATGTGGACTAAGCGCCATCGCTATGGCGAGGCGATCCTGATCGGCAACACGCCACAACCTGAACTCATGCGTGCCACAGGCGAAGCTCGATACCCAGGTAGCTCATTTGGAGCCGGTATGATTGCTCGCGCGCCTATCCTGGAGGGGCAAGAGCGCCTTATCAATGCAGAAGCGCTGAGTCCGCCTCATGAACCAGAAATGTTCGGCGGCGAAGCGAGCAGGGGCACCCCGACGACTTCAGGTTTGGACAGGCCCGACGATGTTGCGAAGGGCGTTGCGCTGGGAAAGGATGAAGCCACGTTCATGTGGGTAAGAATGCCGTCCGAGTACGATTCTCCGAACATGTCACAACAAGAGGCACAAAACGCTTTTAACGCATTGTCCGACGACCCGGAAAACCATACTCGCGCATTACGAAAAATAAAATCCACGACAAATAGTAGCTCTCATCATGAAAGAGAGGAAACACCCAGAGAAGCACGCGAACGTATGGAGAAAAACCGTGATGCCTGGAGCGAAAACTCCTATCACTCAGGCATACTGCGCAGCCCGGAAAATCATCGCTGGGTGACTGCAATGGACATCGCTATTGGCCAGGCTAAATGCTTGGATGATCCGGCGATGCGTGATGTTCTGATTGCGATTGCGGATTGGAAAATTGACAAAAAAGTATTCGAGTACATTGAAAAGTTACCTGGTTGGGTGCGATTGAGCCATAAAGCACAGGCTCTGGTAAAGGCTAGCAATGATTATTATGTAAAAGGTAAATTCCCTCCCTCAAGTTTAGTACCTCTTACACCCCCACCTTTGGTCGGCCCTGCTTTAAATGCAGGAACTGTCGCATGAAAGGCCGCCAATCGAAAAGTCTAATCCGACCAAGCTTGAAGCCTTATCTCGGGATAGCTAGCGTATTACTCATTCTCTGGACTGGATTCGTCCTGTTTGTCTATTACAAAACACAGGAAAGCAACATGAAACTCATCGACATGGGCACCGTGCTACGCTGGAGCATTGCAGTAGTTTTAGGAACCGCACTACTAGCGTACAGCGGGCATTGGTGGGGCAAAGCCATAGCCCATGAGAGAGCCGAACTTGTAGCGTATAAAACCAAGATAATGGCCCAAAATTCTGAACAACAGGCTACGCAAAAACGGACCTATGCGCTGGAAATACGTGGGGTCGGGATTGGTATCTATCACGATCACCAGTCTGAGATCTGGAAGCTCATAAAAAAGAAGAGTAATAATTTTGTCTCAATATACTCCCGAGACCCGAAAGACTATGATGCTTCTGTTGACTCGCGCGAAATAAGTAGAGACATTAAAATCCAAGTAGCGTTCCAGCATTCTGCGGATGCTTCAGTAGCTTACTGGCCTATACCTGTGTTTGCAATTGCCCCACCCAAGCAACCGTCAGATGTTGGTGCTGCCGATAATATTGTCAATGGTAGGAATGCAGCCACCCTAGGGGTAACTCTCTTTTTGTGGCAAGACGCCGATAACACCACACAAGCCCAAAGCATGATTGAGCGTCTTTACAAATTTTTTGATGAAAATCAGCAAGTGCCTCAAGCATTGATTGTAAGTGAAGATGGCGATGTCACGCGAAATGGCCTGCGCGTGGCAGGTACTCCTGGATTGCAACACGGACAGGTTGTACCCACAATCTACGAAAGTATGACTGGATTGTTGGTCACTCGGTCAGATCGGGTGGATCGCTACATTCGTCCCTATGCCATTGATGAAACCGAAAACAATCAGAACAAAAACACAGATCTGGGAAAACTTTGGGCTTTTTACTGGAATCGTGACGACGCATTCACGGAACAGTATGAAAACGAACAAAGCGCCAAAGGCGTTTTAATTCCCAAATCCCCAGGCACCATGTCCACCGCCTACTGGCAAGCCCAACTCCCCACCCTCTGGAAAACCATCAGCAACCGTGGCCCCGGCAATTTCGAGCCTTCCCCTTGGCTGCCCATCCGCTGGGGGCAGCATCAGGTCAAGGAGTTCGACGCCGCGCCGGTGCTCGGCTACCTGCATCGCCCGATCAAGGCGCCCATGCAGGATGAAAACGGCAAGCGCCTGAAACCTGCCTTGCAAGCCAAAGCCCTGCAAGCCGCGTGGATGCAGGCGCTGGACACTCTGCCCGAAGGTCAGAAACCTGTGCGGGTGTTCTACGACAGCACCAACAACCCGGAAGCCGAAATTGCTCTGAACAATGCACTGCACGACCTGAACAAGGACGGCCACGGCCTTGAACTGGGCAACGTCGAAGAAGGCTACGACATCGGTCGCCGTCTGGGTAATACCGGGGTCAGCGGTGCGCTGGTCGAGATCAATCTGGCGACCATCGCCAGCTACAAGGACGGCGGCGTCAGTGCGGTGGTCTACGCAGGCACCGATGGCAGCCTGACCGTACAAATGGTCCGCCCACCCGATGAAGCCCGCAAAGCGAAGAACAGCCAGAACCGTGGTGCCGACCCGTTCACCTACGGCTCACCCTAAGTACGAGCCGCGCGAGAGGTGTGACGTTTTACTATCGAAGAAAAAACCTGCACGCCAACTGTGTAGAAAAACAGGGATCGAACAATGACTACAGAAGCTAAAAATCATATCGGCCACTATTTTATCCTCACGCTCATTGGCTTGGGCATCTGGCTGCCCATTAGCGGTATAGCCTTTTGTATATACGTGCTTCGAACGGCCAGCAATCTAGGCATGGGGGGACTGACTGTCGTCGGAACGATATTCTCACTTCTGTGCATAGAATTCGTCGCAACTGGAATGTTGCTTATATACGCATATTTGAAAATGCCGTGGAGGCTTTCCAGAAAAATCCGAACAGTTTTTTTCATGCACGCCTTGGCAGCAGGCTTGACCGCACTCTCAGCTTTTATATTATTTTTAATTATCAAGCTGCAATGAGGTTCAAAAGTCACACCCTGAAAAAATAGTTAACCTATGTAGGCGCAAAATTAAAGAAGACTATGATGAGTCGGTCATAGGCGCGGTCTTATCACAAAAGACCAACCTGTAACGAACGCATATAAGAAAGCCCCAACTCTCACGAGCCAAGGCTTTTTATTTACCACTGGTTTTACGCCGGGTGTGTTCACTTGCGGTCAGCAATCACCCCGATCAACACCAACACTACCAACAGCACCGGTGCCAGGCTGTAGTTGTTGAACTGGCTGAGGCCGCGCACCACCCACGGGGTGGCGTAGATCAGCGCTGCGCCACTGCCGACGGCGCAGAGCAGGGCGATGAGCGGGATGCGCAGGGCGCCTGTAATGCCGCTGATGCGTTGCTCCAGCCAGCCTTTGATGTCCGAGCCGAACAGCACCAGCAGGCAGCCGACCAGTGCGAGGGCGATTTCCGAAAGATTGCTGCGACTCCAGCGCGAAACGGTGGCGAGCAGGTCGAGTACGAAATCCATGCAGGGTCCTTAGATCAGAAAATATTGCAGCAAGTCATTGAGGAACAGCTGGCCTTGCGGGGTCGCGATCAGGCGTGCCGGATCTTCATGCAGCAGGCCTTTTTGTTCGGCTTGCCTGCGTGCCCCGGCGAGCGAATCGAGGCTTAGACCCGTTCTTTCCCGAAATAACGCAGCGTCCACACCATTTGTCAGTCGCAATGCATTCATCAAGAATTCAAACGGCAATTCGTCCAGCGGCAACAGCTTTGAACCGGCCTGAAACGGTTTGTCCGGGTTCAGGTAATCCTTGGGCAGCCGGGTCTTCCAGGTGCGGATAATGCGCCCGTCCGGATGGCTCAGCTTGCCGTGCGCGCCTGCGCCGATGCCGATGAAATCACCAAACGCCCAGTAGTTGAGGTTATGCCGCGCCGGTTTCCCGGGTTGCGCATAAGCCGACACTTCGTACTGCGCGTAACCCTGAGTGGCCAGCAACTGCTGTCCGGTTTCCTGAATGTCCCAAAGAATGTCGTCTTCCGGCAAAACCGGCGGCTGGTTCCAGAAGACGGTGTTGGGTTCCAGGGTCAGTTGATACCAGGACAAGTGCGTCGGCGCGAGGGCGATGGCCTGGCGCAGATCGTCCAGCGCCTCGTCCTGGGACTGGTCCGGCAGGCCGTGCATCAGGTCCAGGTTGAAGTTGTCGAAACCGGCCTGACGCGCCATGTCGGCGGCGCGAATCGCTTCGTCGCCGTTGTGGATACGGCCCAGCGCCTTGAGTTTGGATGCCTGAAAGCTCTGAATGCCGATGGACAGCCGATTGATCCCCAGACCGCGATAGGCGCTGAATTTCGCCTGTTCAAAGGTGCCGGGGTTGGCTTCCAGGGTGATCTCGATGTCGCTGGCAAAGCGGATACGTTGTTCGACGCCTCGCAGCAAACGGCCCAGCGCGTTGGCGCTGAACAGGCTCGGCGTGCCTCCACCGAAGAAGATCGATTGCAGTTCACGGCCGTAGACGTGCGGCAGGTCGAGGTCCAGATCGGCGAGCAGCGCGTCGACGTATTCCTGTTCCGGCAGCACGGGGCTTGCGGTGTGCGAATTGAAGTCGCAGTACGGGCATTTGCGCACGCACCACGGAATGTGGATGTACAGCGACAGCGGGGGCAGGTGCGGCAGTGCAGGGCGTGGCGTCTCTGACGAGAAACCGCTCTCGCCGAGAAACAGCGGCTGCGCAGGCGAATCGTGGGTCATTGCAGACCCAGGCGTTGGCGCAACAGGACCATGGCGCGGGCGCGATGGCTGAGCTGGTTTTTCTCGCTCGGGCCGAGTTCGGCGCTGGAGCAGTTGCGCTCCGGCACCCAGAACAGCGGGTCGTAGCCAAAACCGTGCTCGCCGCTGGCAGCGTGCAGGATGCGCCCATGCCACAGGCCTTCGCAGAGGATCGGCAACGGGTCGTCGGCGTGACGCACCAGCGCCAATACACAAACGAACTGCGCGCCACGCTGCTCGTCCGGCACGTTTTTGAGCGCCTCCAGCAGCTTGGCGTTGTTGGCCGCGTCACCTTTGCCGTCGGCGTAGCGTGCCGAATAGATGCCAGGCGCGCCGCCGAGAAAGTCCACCGCCAGCCCCGAGTCATCGGCCAGCGCGGGCAGGCCGGACAGGCGTGAGGCATTGCGCGCCTTGAGGATCGCGTTCTCGACGAACGACAGGCCGGTCTCTTCCGGCTCCACCAGGCTGAACTCGCTGACCGAGCGCAGCGTCACGCTGCCGCCGAGCATGGCCTGAAGTTCTTTGAGTTTGCCGCCGTTGTGGCTGGCCAGTACGAGTTGGGTGAGGTTCATCATTGGCCTGTCGTGGTGCGTGAAAACGATCGGTTAAATGGCAATCTGGTGGTCCGTCAGGCCTGGGCTGGTGACCCGGTAGATACCGATTTCGCCGAGCAGATTGGGCCACAGTTTGCTGGCCCAGCCGTGACGGTGCTGCTGATCGACGGCCAGCCTGTCGAGCACCTGTGCGTCGCGCTCGCGGCACAGTTCTTCGAAGTCGCCGAAGGTGCAGAAGTGGATGTTCGGTGTGTTGTACCAGGTGTACGGCAGAAAATCCGACACCGGCATGCGGCCTTTGCTCGCCAGATACCAGCGGCAGCGCCAATGGCCGAAGTTCGGGAAGGTGATGATGCACTGGCGTCCGACGCGCAGCATCTCGTCGAGAATTCTGTCCGGGTAATGCACCGCTTGCAGGGCCTGGGTCATGACCACCACGTCAAAGCTGTTGCTGGCAAAGTTGCCCAGCCCCTTGTCGAGGTCCTGCTCGATGACGTTAATGCCCTTGGCCACGCATTCGGCGATGTTGGCTGCGTCGTTTTCCAGCCCGTAACCGGTGACCTGCTTGTGATCACGCAGCCAGGTCAGCAATTCGCCGTCGCCGCAACCGAGGTCGAGCACACGGCTGCCTGCGGGGATCCATTCCTGGATGATTTCCAGATCGGCTCTCATGACGTCCTCACAACGAAATTCGGTTCATGTAATTACCGAAAGCCTGCAAGTAGCGCGGAATCGGGATCAGGAAGGCGTCGTGCCCTTGGGGCGCATCGATTTCCAGGTAGCAGACGTCCTTGCGTGCGGCCATCAGCGCGTCCACCAGCTCCCGCGAGCGGGCTGGCGAGAAACGCCAGTCGGTGGTGAACGACATCACGCAGAATCTGGCGGTGGCGTTGGCGAACGTCTTGGCCAGGTCGTCGTTGAAATTAGCGGCAGGGTCGAAGTAATCCAGCGCTTTGGTCATCAACAGGTAGGTATTGGCGTCGAAACGCCCGGAAAACTCTTCACCTTGATAACGCAGGTAGCTTTCGACCTGAAACTCGACGCTGTGGAAATCGTAGTTGAGCTTCTCGCTCTTCAGGCCACGGCCGAATTTTTCGCCCATCGAGTCGTCCGACAGGTAGGTGATGTGCCCGACCATCCGAGCCAGCATCAGGCCGCGCTTGGGGATTACGCCGCGCTCCTGAAAAGAACCGCCGTGAAACTCCGGGTCGGTGAGAATCGCCTGGCGCGCCACTTCGTTGAAGGCGATGTTCTGCGCCGACAGCTTGGGGGCCGAGGCGATTGCCAGGCAATGGCGCACGCGATCCGGGTAACTGATGGTCCATTGCAGCGCCTGCATGCCGCCCAGACTGCCGCCAATCACCGCCGCCCATGTGTCGATGTTCAGCACATCAGCCAGCCGGGCCTGACTGTTGACCCAGTCTTCCACGGTCACAACCGGGAAATTGGCCCCGAACGGCTTGCCGGAGTCCGGGTCGATGCTGCTTGGGCCGGTTGAGCCATTGCAGCCGCCCAGGTTGTTGAGGCTGACGACGAAGAATTTGTCTGTGTCGATAGGCTTGCCGGGACCTATGCAACTGTCCCACCAGCCGGGTTTGCGGTCATCGGCGCTGTGAAAGCCTGCGGCATGATGATGCCCGGACAGCGCGTGGCAGATCAGCACGGCATTGCTGCGTGCAGCGTTGAGCTGACCGTAGGTTTCGTAAATCAGGTCATAGGCTGGCAACGAACGACCGCAGGCCAGCGCCAGAGGCTCGCTGAAATGCGCCGTTTGCGGTGTAACCAGTCCGACAGAATCGTGGGGGAATACCGTGGGCATCGACCCTGCTCTCGCTTGAATGAGGCGTAAGTCTAAAGATCGCGGGGGGCAGCGGCAATAAGGGATGTTGTGAGGCGCAGATTGACGGCACGATAGTTACAGAACTATCGTTCCGCACGCTCCAGCGTCGGAATGCCGTGGGTGACGCTCCGCGTCACAGATCTGCGCCGCGCCGCGCATTCAGGATAGGACGCAGAGCGTCCAGAACGGCATGCGACGCGGAGCGTCGCACGATAATTGAGATTATCGTTCCGCATGCTCCCGCGTCGGCGCGATAGTTACAGAGCGTCGCTTACATCAGCAACCGCAACACGTCCGGCATGTTGCTCATGGCGGCGAGGTTGTTGATGACCAGCATGTCGAGCAGTTTGAGCACCAGGAATGCCAGGATCGGCGAGATATCCAGGCCGCCCAGGTTCGGGACGATCTTGCGGAACGGTGCCAGGGCGGGCTCGCAGATCTGGTTGACCAGCTCTGCGCCAGGGTTGTGGCTGCCCGGTGCGACCCACGACAGGATCACGCTGATGATCAGGGCAAAGAAGAATATCTTCAGGAACAGCGCCGTCACGCCAATAATCGACCAGAGCAGCAAATGCAGCGGGTCGCCGGTGGTGCCGAACATCAGCAGCAGGGTCAGCGCCATCAGGATCATCTGCACGATGATCGCCAGCACCAGTGACGACATGTCCAGGCCGAACAGGCTCGGAATGATGCGTCGCAAAGGCTTGAGCAGCGGCTGGGTGGCGCGCACGATGAACTGGCACAGCGGGTTATAGAAGTTGGCCCGCACCAGTTGCAGCACGAAGCGCAACAGGATGATCAGCAGGTACAGACTGCCGAGCGTTTGCAGGACGTAAATTGCAGCGGTGTTCAATCCGATCATCAATCTGCTCCAGAAAGCCTGAAAATTATTTGCCCAGTTGCTCAGCCAGCTCGGCTGCGCGGTGGTCTGCGGCGGTCAGCGCTGTTTCTACCAGCGCTTCAAAGCCGCCTGCCTGAAAGGCCTTGATCGCAGCTTCGGTGGTCCCGCCCGGTGAGGCGACACGACGACGCAATTCGCCTGCGTCCACATTGCTGCCAGTGGCGATCAGCGCCGAGCCCAGCGCCGTTTGCAGCGTGAGTTTTTTGGCGATGTCTTCCGGCAGGCCCAGCTTCACGCCTGCCGCGGTCATCGCTTCCATCATCAGAAAGAAGTAGGCAGGGCCGCTGCCGGACACTGCTGTCACGGCATCCATGTGTTTTTCCTGCTCGACCCACACTGCCACGCCAACAGCCGACAGCAATTGCTCGGCCTGCTCGCGTTGTGTTGGCGAGACCTTGTCGGTCGCATACAGACCGCTGGCACCCTGACGCAACAGCGAGGGGGTGTTGGGCATGCAGCGCACCACAGGCTGGTCGCCCAGCCATTGAGTCAGGCTGGCACAGGTGATACCCGCCGCGACCGAGACAATCAGTTGATGAGCTTCAAGGCTGGCCTTGAGTGCCTGGCAGACGCTTTTCATCATCTGCGGTTTGACGGCCAGTACCACGACGTCGGCACCCTTGACGGCCTCGGCGTTGTCGGCGAACACCTCGATGCCGTGTTCAGTGGAAATGCGCTCACGGGTTTCGGCACCCGGCGCACTGGCGCAGATCAGCGATGCTTCCACGCCTTGCGCGCGCAGGCCGCCGATCAGGCTGGCAGCCATGTTTCCGGCGCCGACGAAGGCGATACGAGTCTTGCTCATGAGGGGGTCCTTGTGGGCAGATTCAGAGTAGGCAAATTCAGTGTGTGCAAAGTCATGGCTGCCCATAGTCGCGGGCGCCAAAAAGAGCCGTGCCGATCCGCACCCAGGTTGCGCCTTGTGCAATGGCGGCTTCCAGGTCGTGGCTCATGCCCATGGAAAGTGTGTCGAGTGACAGGTTCAACTGCCCCTGCAAGGTACGCACGGCGGCGAAAGAGGCCGCCTGAGCCGCTGGGTCGTCCGTCGGCTCGGGAATGGCCATCAGGCCACGCAGCTTCAATCGTGGCAGGGCGTTGATGGCGGCGGCCAGTGCTGGCAGGTCTTGAGGCGCACAGCCGGACTTGCTGGTTTCACCGCTGACGTTCACTTGAATGCAGATGTTTAGCGGCTCAAGGCCTTCGGGGCGCTGCTCGGACAGGCGTTGAGCAATTTTCAGGCGATCCACGGAATGTACCCAGGCGAAGTTCTCGGCGATAGCGCGCGTCTTGTTCGACTGAATGGGGCCGATGAAGTGCCAGCACAAGGGCAGGTCGGCCAGTTCGAGCTGTTTGCCCAGTGCTTCCTGTAAATAATTTTCGCCAAAGTCGCGCAGGCCTGCGGTGTAAGCTTCACGCAGGTCGCTGGCAGGCTTGGTTTTACTCACCGCCAGCACGCCTACGGACGCCGGATCACGTTTGGCCGCGAGGGCTGCGTCGCGAATTCGCTGCTCGAGCGTTGAAATGTTCGCTGCTATCGTGGACATTGATTTACGCCAGCAAGGCTAAGGTCTGCGGCATTCTATGTGATTGAGGAGCTGTATGGATATTACCGAGCTGCTGGCCTTCAGTGCCAAACAGGGCGCGTCGGACTTGCACCTCTCTGCAGGTCTGCCACCGATGATCCGCGTGGACGGCGATGTGCGGCGTATCAACCTGCCCCCACTGGACGCCAAGGAGGTCAAGGCGCTGATCTACGACATCATGACCGACCGGCAGCGTCAGGATTTTGAAGAGCGCCTGGAAACCGACTTTTCGTTTGAAGTGCCGGGTGTCGCGCGGTTTCGGGTCAACGCATTCAACCAGAATCGCGGTGCGGGCGCGGTATTCCGAACTATTCCTTCGAAAATCCTCAGCATGGAAGACTTGGGGATGGGCAGTGTGTTTCGCAAGATTACCGATGTGGCGCGTGGCCTGATTCTGGTTACCGGGCCGACCGGTTCAGGCAAGTCGACGACCCTGGCGGCGATGATCGACTACCTCAACTGCAACAAGCATCACCACATCCTGACCATCGAAGACCCTATCGAATTCGTTCACGAGTCCAAAAAGTGCCTGGTTAACCAGCGCGAAGTGCACCGCGACACGCTGGGGTTTTCCGAAGCGTTGCGCTCGGCCCTGCGTGAGGACCCGGATGTGATTCTGGTGGGCGAGATGCGTGACCTGGAGACCATTCGTCTGGCTCTGACCGCTGCTGAAACCGGCCACCTGGTATTCGGCACGTTGCACACCACGTCGGCGGCCAAGACCATCGACCGGATCGTCGATGTGTTCCCGGCGCAGGAAAAGTCGATGATTCGCTCGATGCTGTCCGAGTCGCTGCACGCGGTTGTCTCGCAGGCGCTGCTCAAGAAGGTTGGCGGCGGGCGCGTGGCGGCGCATGAAATCATGATGGGCACCCCGGCGATTCGTAACCTGATTCGCGAGGACAAGGTGGCGCAGATGTATTCGTCCATCCAGACAGGCGGCTCATTGGGCATGCAGACGCTGGACATGTGCCTGGCCGATCTGGTGAAACGCGGCCTGATTACCCGCGAAAGCGCTCGCGAGCGGGCCAAGGTGCCGGACAACTTCTGATGTTGGCCGAGTGCGACATTTTGGCATTTGGCATTTGGCGTCTGGAAATAAAAAAGGGGCCCTGAACGAATTCAGGGCCCCTTTTTTGTCAGGCAAAGATCAGATCAGCGCTGAACGACGCGCAACTGCTGTGCCTGCTTGGGCAGCACGCGCTTGGCGATCTTGTAGTGACTGTTCCAGTACGGCTTGTTCAGCGTGTCGACAGTGACCGCCTTGCCACGTCGTGGCGCGTGGACGAACTTGTTGTCGCCCAGGTAGATAGCCACATGATTGATGTTGCGGCTCTTGATGTTGAAGAACAGCAGGTCACCTGGCTTCAGGTCCTTGCGGTCCACGGTCTGGCCATGACCCTGAGCCATTGCGTTGGACGTGCGCGGCAGGTCGACTTCACGAACATCGGTGTAGGCATATTTGACCAGCCCGCTGCAGTCCAGACCTTTGCCGGGCGTGGTGCCGCCCCAGCGATACGGTGTACCGACGGCCTGTAAGGCGCGTTTTACAACGGCATTGCCCTGTTTGGCAGGCGCCGCGATGGACGCCTGCAAGGCGGCGGCCTTGGCGTTTTTGCGGGAAAGTGGCTTCTGAGTGGCGTGAGAGGTTTTAGGTTGCAGAGAGACTGGTGTGGCTTCCTGGGGTGCATTGCGAGTCGCGAGTGCCGGTGAAGAGTGACTTTTGGCGGTGTAGCCCGTGAAGCTCGCAGGAAGTTGTTGCTCACGATTGGTGGCGTGGGCGGCCAGTGGCATAAATAGGCAAATGGTTAGCCATGTCTTGAAAAGAGGACGCATTCGGCAAGGCTCATAGTGGTCAGCGCGCAACTTTATAACAGCTTTTTCAAAAATTCTGACCCCATTTGTCGATCGCGTCACACTGGCATCATTACGTTTTATGCGACAAACTCTTTCTTTTTTCGCGTCAATCCCTTTAACGACAAGGGCTTGGCGGCGTGAAACCGACTCGTTTGCCATACGTCGGAATAGGGAAACGAAGTCACAAATTTGTTATGTATTTTTTTCTATCAGCGCAAAGAGGGTAAAAATGAACGGCTATCGTTCTGACACACACAGCAAAGTCATGGGCTACCTGATGTGGATTTTCGGGTTTCTCGGTGCGCACCGCTTCTACTATGGCAAGCCGGTCACCGGGACTATCTGGTTCTTCACCTTCGGCCTGTTCGGCATTGGCTGGCTGATCGACCTGTTCCTGATCCCGTCGATGGACCGCGAAGCCGACCTGCGCTTTACCCCCGGCTCAACCGATTACAGCCTGGCGTGGATCCTGCTGACCTTCCTCGGCCTGTTTGGCGTACACCGCATGTACCAGGGCAAGTGGATTACCGGCATCATCTACCTGTGCACGGGCGGATTGTTTCTGGTGGGCATTTTGTATGACTTCTGGACAATGAATGACCAGATCTCGATGAAAAACGCCCAGCGCGGGTGATGGTTGAGGTTATCGTTCCTCACGCTCCAGCGCAGGCATGCCTTGGGTGACGCTCTGCGTCACAAACCTGCGCCGCGCTGCCGCACTCAAGAGCGGACGCAGAGCGTCCAGAACGGCATGCCGACGCGGAGCGTCGCACGATAGTTGCTGTCGTTGCGCACGCTCCAGCCCCGACACTTGTCGTTCCTCACGCTCCAGCGCGGGAACGACCTTGCCTCAACGGCTGTAGCTGATCCGTCCATCCACCAGTGTGTAGCGTACCGAGCCCGGCAGGCAGTGGCCGATGAAGGGGCAGTTATCGCCCTTTGACAGCCAGGTCTCACCGGCGACGGTCGATGCTGTCGGGTCGAACAGCACGATGTCCGCAGGCGCGCCGGCGCTGAGCTTGCCGGCAGGCAAACGCAAGGCGTCTGCCGGGCCGCTGCTCAGGCGGGCGAGCAGGGTTGGCAGGTCAAGGAGGCCGTCGTCCACCAGCGTCATGGCCAGCGGCAACAACAACTCAACACTGCTGATGCCCGGCTCGGTGGCGCCGAACGGTGCCAGCTTGGCGTCACGCTCATGCGGCTGGTGATGGCTCGAGATGGCTTGAATCACCCCGGACCTCACGGCTTCACGCAGGCCGTCGCGGTCGGCGCGGGTGCGCAGCGGCGGCTGGACGTGATACAGGCTGGAGAAATCGATCAGCGCCTCATCAGTCAGAATCAACTGGTACAACGCCACATCCGCCGTTACCGGCAGCCCACGCGCCTGTGCTTGAGCAATCAGGGCCGCGCCGCGTGCGCTGGTCAGTTGGCTGAAGTGCGCGCGCACGCCGCTTTGCTCGACCAGCAGCAGGTCGCGAGCCAGCGCTACGGTCTCGGCTGTTTCAGGAATGCCCGCCAGACCCAGAAACGCCGCCGTCGGGCCATCATGGGCCAGACCGCCTTCGGCCAGATCACGATCCTGGGAGTTGAAAATCACAGTCAGGTCGAAGGTGGCGGCGTATTCCAGCGCCCGGCACAGCGTACGGGTATTGCTGAAGCTGCTCAGGCCGTTGCCGAACGCCACGCAGCCTGCGTCGCGCAGGGCGATCAGTTCGGCCAGTTGCTCGCCTTCCAGGCCCTTGCTCAGTGCACCAACAGGAAACACTTTGCTGAAACCGGCTTCACGGGCACGGTCCAGAATCAGTTCGGCCACCGCCGAGGTGTCGAGCACCGGTTTGGTCTGTGGCGGGCAGCACAGGCTGGTCACGCCGCCTGCGACCGCAGCGCGGGTTTCACTGGCGATGCTGCCTTTACGGCTATAGCCCGGCTCGCGCAGGGACACGTTGAGGTCGACCAGGCCGGGCGCGGCAACCAGCCCGGTAGCGTCGATGACCTGAGTGGGTTCAAAACCGGCCGGTGCGGCGCCGATTGCGACGAGTTTGCCTGCCTCGATGTGCAGGTCGGTGGTCTGATCCAGCCCGCTGACCGGGTCGATGACGCGAGCGCCGAGGATGCTGAGCTTCACTGGGCGTTCTCCTGTTCGAATTGGCGTTGTGCGTTTTGTCCGCTCATGGCCATCGACAGCACTGCCATGCGGATCGCGATGCCGTAAGTCACCTGGTTGAGAATCACCGAGTGCGCACCGTCGGCCACGGCCGATTCGATTTCCACGCCACGGTTGATCGGGCCGGGGTGCATTACAATCGCATCCGGTTTAGCGCCAGCCAGGCGCGCGGTGGTCAGGCCGAACAAGCGGTAGAACTCGCCTTCGCTGGGCAGCAGGCCACCCGTCATGCGCTCACGTTGCAGGCGCAACATGATCACCACATCGACGTTCTTCAAACCTTCGTTGAGGTCGGTGTAGACCTTCACCCCGTATTGCTCGACGCCCACCGGCAGCAGGGTTTTCGGGCCGATCACGCGGATGTCCGGGCAGCCCAGCGCCTTGAGTGCAATCATGTTGGAGCGCGCCACCCGCGAGTGCAGGATGTCGCCGACGATGGCCACCGACAGGTTTTCAAAGCCACCCTTGTGACGACGAATCGTCAGCATGTCGAGCATGCCCTGGGTCGGGTGCGCGTGGCGGCCGTCGCCGCCGTTGATGATCGCCACGTCCGGGCATACGTGCTCGGCAATGAAGTGCGCAGCGCCCGAGTCTGCGTGGCGCACGACGAACATGTCGGCGGCCATTGCTTCAAGGTTGCGCAGGGTGTCGAACAGTGTTTCGCCCTTGCTGGTAGAGGAAGTCGAGACGTTCAGGGTGATCACGTCGGCCGAGAGCCGCTGGGCCGCCAGTTCGAAAGTGGTCCGGGTGCGTGTGGAGTTTTCGAAGAACACGTTGCACACCGTCTTGCCGCGCAACAACGGGACCTTCTTCACCGCCCGTGCGCCGACTTCAAGGAACGAGTCGGCGGTGTCAAGAATTTCGGTTAGCAGCTCGCGGGGCAAGCCGTCCAGAGACAGAAAATGGCGCAGCTGGCCCTGATGGTTGAGCTGCAGCGGGCGCTTGGCGTCGAGAGGCGTCATCGCAATGGACTCTTAAAGGGCGGTGGAGAGGTCTTGAAGTTCAAGTGCCAACGGCTCGGGGCCGGACAGCTTGATGCGCTCGTTGGGTGCCAACGACAGGGTCGCGCCAACCACGTTGGGGCGGATCGGCAGTTCGCCAGCGTCCAGGTCCAGCAGGCAGACCAGCGTGACGCTGGCCGGGCGGCCGTAATCGAACAGTTCGTTGAGGGCGGCGCGAATGGTGCGGCCACTCATCAGTACGTCGTCGATCAGCACCAGATGCTGGCCTTCGATCTCGAACGGCAGCTCCGAAGGGCGCACTTGCGGATGCAGGCCGTTCTGGCTGAAATCATCGCGGTAGAACGAAACGTCGAGGGTGCCCAGCGGCGAGGGGTTGTTCAACGCCTCGAGCAGCGCCTGAGCGACCCACACACCGCCCGTGCGGATGCCGATGAAACGAGGGTCGCTGATGCCGCGCTTGCTCAGATGAGCGTTCAGGTCAGTGGCCATCTGACGAATCAGTTCGGCGGGATTGGGCAGGCTCATATTTGCTCCTTTGAGGCTCGGGCAGCGTCCTTCCCAGACTGTGTAAAAACTACTGCGCTTGGCAATACTGCGTTAAAAACAGGCGAAAAATGCTCATTTAGAACACCTAGACTCCGCTTTTTCGCCTGTTTTTGCCTTGTCTTGCCTTCGCTCGTGACGTTTTTACACAGTCTGGTCCGTGGCGCGTTACTCAAGCAATAACGTGGAATCCGGGTATCTCGAAGCGGTATGGGCTGCGAAAGTCACACATTCAACAATTCGGGGTGCTCGTCGAGCCAGCCTTGCAGCAGCAGTGCAGCGGCAATGGCGTCCACCGGGTTGTCGCGATAGCTGCCTTTCTGGCCGCCGCGAGCCATGCGCTCGCCCTTGGCCTCGAAGGTCGTCAGGCGTTCGTCGTGGGTGTAGACCGTGACGCCGAAGCGGCCGTTGAGTTTGCGCGAAAACTTCTCGGCGCGGGCACTCATCTCGCTGGGCGTGCCGTCCATGTTCAGCGGCAGGCCGACCACGATGGCGTCAGGTTTCCATTCGTTGATCAGCGCCTGGACCTTGTCCCAGTCCGGGACGCCGTTCTGCGCCTTGAGCGTACAGAGTTCGCGGGCCTGGCCGGTAATCGCCTGGCCGACCGCGACGCCGATCTGTTTGGTGCCGTAGTCGATCCCCAGCAGCAAGCGTAAAGCAGCCATCAAGCGTGCCCCGCCTGAGTCGAGATAAGGGCGAGATTGATGCCTAGGCGTCTGGCTGCGGCATCGAGGCGCTGATCGCTGTCGACATCGAACAGAATGGCCGGGTCGAACGAGCAGGTCAGCCAGGCATTGTCAGCCATTTCCGCATCCAGCTGGCCAGCGTCCCATCCCGCGTAACCGAGGGTGATCACATTTTGATCAGGCCCGTAGCCGTCGGCGATGGAAAACAGCACGTCCTGTGACGTCGACAGCGAAATCCCGCCGGGTAGATCGACGGTGGCCTGAAAGGTCTGGCCGCTGGGGTGCAGGACAAACCCACGGTCGGTCTGCACCGGGCCGCCAGCATGGATGGCGATTTCCTGGCAGCGTTTTGGTGCAGGCAGTTCCGGTCGCAGTTGCTCGAGCACATCCGCCAGGGTCAGGCTTTGCGGGCGGTTGATCACCAGCCCCATCGCGCCATTGGCGTTGTGCTCAACGACGTAGGTCAAGGTCTGCGCAAAGTTCTCGTCGTGCATGTGGGGCATGGCGATCAGGAACTGATGCTTGAGATAACTCGGAGAGACTTTTTTCATGAGTCCTAGTTTGGCGTCGTGTTACAGACCTGACAACTGGCACTTATACATGTCGAGTGTCCGTTGGCAAAAATGTCAGTTGCTGGACAGCTTGTCGCCGCGTGCGAATTTCCAGGTGCGGATGATCTCTAGCCGGTCGATGTCTGCCAGATCGCCGGTGAACGGCGCAAAGGGCGCAGCAAGACGCACGATTCGCTGTGCGGCCTGGTCCAGCAACGGTTGCCCTGATGATTCCAGCACCAGCACTTCGTACAACGACCCATCCCGATTGATCGACACAAGAAGTCGCAAATTGCCGTAAATCTGCTTGCGGCGAGCTTCCTCAGGATAGTTCAGGTTACCGACTCGCTCGACCTTCTTGCGCCAGTCGTCCTTGTACCAGGCACCTTTGTCGCGCATGGTCGAGGCGGCGTTGAGGCGGTGGATCTTGGGGCGCTTGGCGTACAGCTGCTGTTCGGTCGAGAGTTCGGCTTCCAGGCTGGCGATTTCGTTGCTCAGGTCCGAACTGTCAAAGGTCGGCGCGGCCTTGGTAGTGGGCTCGGGCTTGACTTCGTCGCGCTTGGCGACGGTTTTCTGCGGGCTGGCCGCAGTGGTCGCGACGGCTGTCTTGGGCGCTTCCTGCTTGACCACCGGCTTGCTGGACGGTGGCGGCGTGACTTTATTGACCTTGGTGTCCTGATACGGCGCAAGCTCGGTGGTCTTCAGCGTTTCGGCCTTGTCCAGCGTGCCGCTGCCTTGTTGATCGTCCTGGGCCAGAAAGTCGGCCTGTTTGGGCTTTTCTTCGCTCTTGAACGTGGCGAGGGTGATTTCCAGGGTCTGCGAGATCTGTTCCGGCTTCACATAGGTGAAGCCCACGCCGAGGATCACCGCGAGGTGGATCAGCGCAGCGATCATCATGGTAAAGCCCAGCCGATCGGCAGGACGCACACCCACATTGGCGAGTTCGAGGGGCAGGTCGTTTCTGGCCATGGATGTCATCAGCGGTTCAGTGTCTCGTCAGCCTGCATGTCAAAATCCGTGTCGTGTTACAGGTGGCGCATGATAACGCAATGTACGGTGCAACCTGGCTGCGGATCAGACGAAGGGGCGCCGTGGCATAGGGTTTGCCCCATAGCCGGCGGCGCTCGTCGTTGTACATAACGCTTGAAATACACGAAAACGCGAGCCTTTGTGGGAGCGAAGCGTCGCCCGGTCCGCTCTCACAAAAAGCCCCATCTCCGGGGGACCTTAGCCCTTGCGCGCTTCCAGCTTCTTCTCGATCGCATCCATCAACAGGCCACCGATATTGGTGCCGAAAGCGTTGTCGATTTCGCGGATGCAGGTCGGGCTGGTGACGTTGATTTCGGTCAGGTGCTCACCGATCACGTCGAGGCCGACGAACAGCAGGCCTTTTTCGCGCAGGGTCGGGCCGATCTGTTCGGCGATCCAGCGGTCCTTGTCACTCAGCGGACGCGCTTCGCCACGCCCGCCAGCGGCCAGGTTGCCACGGGTTTCGCCAGCGGCAGGGATGCGCGCCAGGCAGTATGGCACCGGCTCGCCGTCAACCATCAGAATGCGCTTGTCGCCGTCCTTGATGGCGGGCAGGTAGCCCTGCGCCATGATTTGCTGGGTGCCGTGGGCCGTCAGGGTTTCGAGGATCACCGAGAGGTTCGGGTCGCCCGCACGATGACGGAAGATCGACGCGCCGCCCATGCCGTCCAGCGGCTTGAGGATCACGTCGCCCTGTTGCTCGGCGAACTCGCGCAGGATGTCGGCGCGGCGGCTGACCAGTGTCGGCGGGGTGCACTGCGGGAACAGCGTGGCGAACAGCTTTTCGTTGCAGTCGCGCAGGCTCTGCGGCTTGTTGACCACCAGCACGCCAGCGCTCTCGGCCTGTTCCAGCAGGTAAGTGGTGTAGATGAATTCCATGTCGAACGGTGGATCCTTGCGCATCAGGATCACGTCCAGATCGTCCAGACCTGCGTCGATTTCGGCTTCGAACTCGAACCATTTGGCCGGATCGGCGAACACCTTCAGCGGCTTCATGCGCGCGCGGGCCTGGCCTGCGTTCTGGTACAGGTCTTTCTGTTCCATATAGAACAGCGTCCAGCCGCGATCCTGTGCGGCAAGGAGCATGGCCAGCGAGCTGTCCTTTTTATAGGAGATGCGCTCAATGGGGTCCATGACAATCCCTAGGCGAACGCTCATGGGCAATATCCTCTGATCGGTAAGGGCCGCAACGGCCATAAAATTGGCATCAGGGTGGCGCTCCGAGTGCTCCCGGTCAAGGGGCAGGTCTGCCACGGTGCGCTTTATGGATTGAGTCCGGAGAGTATGCTAAAAAGGCTCGGCATCCAGGCTTCGATCCCTGTGGATCAATGAAGCGATACCGTCAGGCTCTCAATGCCTCGCAGAATGCGCAAAAATTCGCTGCGGCGATGGAAGAGCAGCTATGGAACAACACGCCTCTGCATTGAAAGTCATGGTCATCGATGACTCGAAGACCATCCGCCGCACCGCCGAAACGCTGCTTAAAAACGCAGGTTGCGAAGTCATCACTGCGATAGACGGTTTTGACGCGCTGGCCAAGATTGCCGATAACCACCCACGAATCATATTCGTCGATATCATGATGCCGCGTCTGGACGGCTACCAGACGTGCGCGCTGATCAAGAACAACCGTGCATTCAAGTCCACGCCGGTCATTATGCTGTCCTCCAAGGACGGTCTGTTCGACAAGGCCAAGGGGCGAATCGTCGGTTCTGATCAGTTTTTGACAAAGCCTTTCAGCAAGGAAGAACTGCTCAGCGCGATCAAGGCTCATGTGCCGGGCTTCGTTGCAGCAGAACAACACATATCGTGACGCCCGCGCCTGATGTCGCGCGCTCGTAATCTGACGGGGAACACCCATGGCTCGAATACTGATCGTCGATGACTCGCCGACTGAAATGTACAAACTCACAGGCATGCTCGAAAAGCACGGCCATGAAGTGCTCAAGGCCGAAAACGGCGCTGATGGCGTGGCTCTGGCCCGTCAGGAAAAGCCCGACGCCGTATTGATGGACATCGTCATGCCGGGGCTCAACGGTTTTCAGGCCACGCGCCAGCTGACCAAGGACGCCGACACCAGCAACATTCCGGTGATCATGATCACCACCAAGGATCAGGAAACCGACAAGGTCTGGGGCAAACGCCAAGGCGCGCGGGATTACCTGACCAAGCCGGTAGATGAAGAAACCCTGATGAAAACCCTGAACGCGGTGCTGGCCGGCTGATTGCCGGAATCGCCATGGCCGAGCCTCGTACCGCCTTTGAACTGCTGCTGGATATGGACCGACGCTGCCGTTCGCTGGCGGCGGGCCTGCCGTTGCAGGAAACCCACCAGCAGGACTGGGTCGGGATTGGCTTTCGCATGGGCGATCAGCGTTTTGTGGCACCGATCGGTGAAATCGCCGAAATTCTCCATGAGCCCCGACACGCTGTCATGCCCGGCGTGAAATTCTGGGTGGCGGGTGTCGCCAATCTGCGCGGTCGGCTGTTGCCGCTCATGGACTTGTGCGGGTTCTTCGGTCACGAACTGACGTCGGCACGCAAGCAGCGCCGGGTGATGGTGGTCGAGTACAACGACATATTTGCCGGCCTGATGGTCGATGAGGTGTTCGGCATGCAGCGTTTCAGTCAGTTGAGCCTGATACCCCACACCCCGCAGGACGTCGATCAGCGCCTCGTGCCGTTCCTGCGGGGTCAGTTCATTCGCGAGCAGGCCTGGCAGATATTCAGCCCGTGGGCGTTGGTGCAGTCTGCAGATTTCATGGACCTGGCGTCCTAGGTTCACAATTGGTCCAGGCGGGGGCCTGATTAATGAGCAGTACAGACAGGTCAAGGGAAGGTGCACGAAGCCGGACGCAGATTATTCTGCTGTTCGTCGCGTTGATTGTTTTCATCATGTTGCTGTTCGCCAACTTCGCGTACCTCAATACTCAGTCGAACTACGACAAGCAGTACATCGGGCATGCCGGTGAGCTGCGCGTGCTGTCCCAGCGCATCGCCAAGAACGCCACGGAAGCGGCTGCCGGCAAAACCCAGGCGTTCAAATTGCTGGCCGATGCGCGCAACGATTTCGACGTGCGCTGGGGCTACCTGAGAAAAGGCGACCCGGCCACCGGGCTGCCTGCGGCTCCCGAGCTGATACGCGACGAATTGCGCACCGTGCAACGGGACTGGGAAGGGCTGCGCAAGAGTACCGACGTGATTCTGGCCAGCGAGCAGACCGTCCTTTCACTGCACCAGGTGGCGGCGACTCTGGCCGAAACCATTCCGCAGTTGCAGGCCGAATACGACAAGGTCGTCGAAAACCTTCTGCAAAGTCGTGCGCCTGCTGCGCAGGTCGTGGTCGCGCAACGTCAGGCGCTGCTCGCCGAGCGGATTCTCGGTTCGGTCAACACCGTACTGGCTGGCGACGAAACAGCGGTGCAGGCCGCCGATGCCTTTGGCCGTGACGCCAGCCAGTTTGGCCGGGTGCTTAACGGCATGCTGGAAGGCAATGCGACGCTGCGCATCACCCAGGTCGAAGATCGCGATGCCCGGGCGCGGCTGGCGGAAATCGCCGAGCTGTTCGAGTTCGTGTCCGGCTCGGTGGACGAAATCCTCGAAACCTCGCCCGAGCTTTATCAGGTGCGCGAGGCCTCGGGCAACATCTTTAACACCTCGCAGACCCTGCTGGACGAAACCTCGGTGCTCGCCAACAGCCTGGAAAACCTCGCCAAACGCCGCACCATGAACACCGTCGGCGGTTATGTGCTGGGCTTGCTGGCGCTGATGTCGATCATCCTCATCGGGCTGGTCATGGTTCGCGAAACCAACCGCCAGTTGCGCGAAACCGCTCAGAAGAGCGAGCGCAATCAGACGGCGATCATGCGTCTGCTGGACGAGATCGAAAACCTCGCCGACGGCGATCTGACCGTGACGGCTTCTGTTACCGAGGACTTCACCGGTGCGATTGCCGACTCCATCAACTACTCCATCGATCAACTGCGCGAACTGGTGGTGACCATCAACCTGACGGCCGAACAGGTGGCCTCGGCCGTCACCGAGACCCAGGCCACGGCCATGCAGTTGTCTGCCGCGTCCGAGCATCAGGCCTTGCAGATCAGCGCGGCCTCCACGGCGGTCAACGACATGGCGGCATCGATTGATCAGGTGTCGGCCAATGCGTCGGAGTCCTCGGCGGTTGCCGAGCGTTCGGTGGCAATTGCCAACAAAGGCAACGAGGTGGTGCAGAACACCATCCACGGCATGGACAACATTCGCGAACAGATTCAGGACACGTCCAAGCGCATCAAGCGCTTGGGTGAGTCTTCGCAGGAAATTGGCGACATTGTCAGCCTGATCGACGACATTGCCGATCAAACCAACATTCTTGCGCTCAACGCGGCCATTCAGGCGTCGATGGCCGGTGATGCCGGGCGAGGCTTTGCGGTGGTGGCTGACGAAGTGCAGCGGCTGGCGGAGCGTTCCTCGTCGGCGACCAAACAGATCGAGACGCTGGTGCGTGCCATCCAGAACGACACCAATGAAGCAGTGATCTCCATGGAGCAGACCACCAGCGAAGTGGTGCGCGGCGCGCGGCTGGCGCAGGATGCTGGCGTGGCACTCGGGGAAATCGAAGGCGTTTCCAGGGTGCTGGCCGAACTGATCGAAAGTATCACCGATGCAGCCCATCAGCAGGCCGAATCTGCCGGTCAGATCTCGCAGACCATGACCGTGATTCAGCAGACCACTTCGCAGACCACGTCCGGCACGTCGGCCACCGCCGAAAGCATTGGCAATCTGGCGAAGATGGCCAGCGAAATGCGTCGCTCGGTATCGGGTTTCACCCTGCCGCCCTCGAAGAAGATCGGATGATGTTCAAGAAATGAACAATCTTGGTTGGGTAACAGGCGGGCCTCGTCATGGCTGATCGTCACGATTACGTGGCCCTTGAATGGCTCAAGGGCGAGATCGCCGAAACGCTGCGGCAGGCCCGCCATGCGCTGGACGAATTCATCGAAGATCCGGCCAACGGCGCGGCGATGGCCGAGTGCCTGAACCTGGTGCATCAGGTTCACGGCAGCCTGCAAATGATCGAATTCTATGGCGCGGCGTTACTGGCCGAGGAAATCGAGCAACTGGCGCTGGCAGTTCAGCAAAATCGCGTCAGCCATCCGGTCGAGTCCGAGCAGCTTTTGATTCAGGCCATGAGCCAGTTGCCGCTGTACCTGGAGCGTATTCACTCCGCGCGCCGTGATCTGCCGCTGGTGGTTTTGCCGTTGCTCAATGACCTGCGCAGTGCGCGGGGTGAAAGCCTGCTCTCGGAAACCAGCCTGTTCGCCCCGCAACTGGTCGTCGTCCCAGCCCTTGATGAGGAAGAACTGGCGCGACGCAATACCCCGGAACTGCCAGGCCTGCTGCGCAAGCTGCGCCAGACCTTGCAGGCAGCGCTGGCGGGCCTGATGCGCGAGCAGGGCGTACAGACCCAGCTCGGTTACATGGCCAAGGTCTTCGCCCGGCTCGAGCAATTGTGCGAAGACGCGCCGCTCGGTCCGCTCTGGCGAATTTCCTCGGCACTGGTCGAGACCATGCTCAACGGCAACTTCACCAATAGCCCGGCCCTGCGCAGCCTGTTGAAAGACGCTGACAAGGAACTCAAGCGGCTGGCCGAGCAGGGCGTGGCGGGCATCAATCAGCCTGCGCCGGAAGAATTGCTGAAAAGCCTGCTGTTCTACATCGCCAAGTCCGATAGCCTGGCGCCGAAAATGCTCGATCTCAAGGATCAGTACGCACTGGCCGACGCCTTGCCCGGCAACGACGTGGTCAATGAAGAGCGGGCGCGCATGGCCGGGCCGGACCGCGATGCCATGCGCTCGGTGATCGTGGCGTTGTGCGAAGGGCTGGTGCGGGTCAAGGAACGGCTCGATGTGTTTGTGCGCGGTGACCGCCAGCATGTCAGCGAGCTCAACGCCTTGCTGCCGCCGCTGCGACAGATCGCCGACACCTTGGCTGTGTTGGGCTTTGGCCAGCCGCGCAAGGTGATCATCGACCAGCTTTCGGTTGTTCTGGGGCTGGCGCAGGGGCAGCGCGAGCCCAGCGACGGCGCGCTGATGGATGTGGCGGGCGCGTTGTTGTACGTCGAATCGACCCTCGCAGGGATGGCCGGTAATAACGAACAGTCGAGCCGCGAAGAAAGCCGCCTGCCGACCACCGACCTGACGCAGATTCATCAACTGGTGATTCGCGAGGCCCGTAACGTCTTGCAGCAAGCCAAGGACGTGATCCTCGATTACATCGATGGCGAATGGGACCGCCAGCGGCTTGACCCGCTGTGCGCGCTGATCGTACAGGTTCGCGGTGCCCTGGCGATGATCCCGCTGGCGCGTGCGGCGAGCCTGCTGGCTGCCTGCAACGAATACATTCAGGAACACCTGCTGGTGGATGAAACCCGTCCCACCGGCGTGCAGCTCGACTGCCTGGCTGACACCATTACCGGGATCGAGTACTACCTGGAACGCATGCTCGAAGACCACGAAGCGCTTGGCGATCAAGTTCTCGACATGGCCCAGCAAAGCCTCGCGCGTCTGGGTTATACCCCCGCAGCGGATACGCTTGAAGTGCCGCTGCTCGACGAGATCATCACTCAGGACGAACTGCTGGAACTGGACGACCGCAAGGCCTTGGTCAGCCCGACGCAAACCATTGCACAAGTGCTCGCCAGCCCGATGTCGGCGGTCAACCCTCCGGCGCGCAACGTGCCCACCAGCCTGCTGCCGCCTTCGCCTGACGAAGAGGCGGTGGATGAGGAGCTGCGCGAAGTTTTTCTGGAAGAGGCCGACGAAGTCCTCGACGCGCTGCGTGAGTATCTGCCGCGCTGGTTTGCCTCGCTCGGCAGCGGCGGTCACTGGGACAGCACGGCACTGACCGAGGTGCGCCGGGCGTTTCATACCCTCAAGGGCAGCGGCCGTATGGTGCGCGCGCTGATCCTCAGTGAACTGGCCTGGTCGGTGGAAAACCTGCTCAACCGGGTGCTGGAAGGCGACGTACTGCCGGGTCTGGAAGTGCAGCAACTGATGGGTGAAGTGTTGGCGCTGCTGCCCTCGGTGATACGCGACTTCGCTGATGACGCGCAGTGCCAGCGCAACGACGTCGACCTGCTGGCGGCCCGCGCCCACGCGCTGGCCAATGGTCTTGAAGCACCTTCTTTGTCTGTTGCCGACTCGCATGCGCCAGGCGAAGTGCTGGATCCGCAGTTGCTGGAAATTTTCCGCCAGGAAGCGCTGGGGCATTTGAATACCCTCAGCCGCTTTCTCGACAACGCCGAACAGTCCGCATCGCCTTCGATCAGTGACGCGGTGCTGCGCGCACTGCACACGCTCAAAGGCAGCGCGCACATGGCTGGTGTGCTGCCGATTGCCGAACTGGCCAGCCCGCTCGACCAGTTGGTGCGCGAATACAAAGCCAACCTGATCGACATCGGCGCGCCCGAACTCGACGTGCTGCGCCGCGCCGAACCGCTGCTGCGTATGGGGCTGGAGCAGCTGGACACGACTCCGCTGGGCGAGATTGCGGGTGCGGCGCAGTTGATCGATGCTGCCTTTTCGCTGCTCAATGAGCGCCTCACGGCGGTGCTGCGTGACTCGGACAGCGGCTTGCGGATCAAGCGTAACCCCACGCTGCTGGCGGGCTTTCTGGCCGAAGGCATGGACATCGTGCTCGATGCCGAAAACCTGTTGCGGCGCTGGCGTCAGCATCCCGGTGAGCGACAGGAGCTTAGCGCGCTGCTCGATGAGCTGACCACGCTGGGGCATGGCGCGCACCTGGCCGATTTGCCGCAGGTCGATGAGCTGTGCGAGGCCTTGCTCGACTTGTATGGCGCTGTCGAAGAAAGCAGCCTGGCGGTCAGCGAGCGCTTTTTCGACGTAGCCGAACAGGCCCATGAAGCCTTGATCAATATGCTTGATCAGGTGGCGGCCGGCCAGAATGTCGAGCCACGCCCCGAGTGCGTGCGCGCCTTGAACGATCTGCTGGATCAGGCGCTGGACCCGTCGGCGACCGGGCTGGTCAAGAGCGATGGCCACCGTACCCTGAGTGTTACAGAACTCAATGCGGCCACCGAGCAACTGGCCCGTGAGGCCGTGCCGCCGGAGGTTTTCAGTCCGGACGACGAGATTGTCGAGATATTTCTGGAGGAAGCCGTCGATATCCTCGACAGCGCAGGGCAAGCCCTGCAACGCTGGCTGGCTGATCCGGAAAACCCGGCACCGTTGAGTTCGCTGCAACGCGACCTGCACACCCTCAAGGGCGGTGCGCGGATGGCCGAAGTGGTTGAAGTGGGCGACCTTGCCCACGAGCTGGAAAACCTTTACGAAGGCTTGATCGACCGACGCTTCAACCATTCACCGACGCTGGCCGAGTTGCTGCACAAGAGTCACGACCACCTGGCGATTCTGCTGGAGCAGTTGTATCAGCACGCAGCGCTCAGCGATCCCTCGGCGCTGATCGAGGCGTTGCGCGGCTGCCGCACGGTCGAGAGCGCAGTGCCCGAAGCGCCATTATCGTCCCAGGCCAGCGCAGACCTGCCTGAGCATGACACCGAGTTGCGTGAAGTCTTCCTTGAGGAAGGTTTCGACATCATCGAAAGCTCCGGCGCGGCACTGGCCCGCTGGCAGGCTGACCCGCAAAACCTGCTGGAGGTCGAGAACCTGCTGCGCGACCTGCACACCCTCAAGGGTGGCGCACGGATGGTCGAAATTGCTCCGATAGGCGACCTTGCTCACGAGCTGGAAACGCTTTACGAAGGGCTTTGCGCGGGCAGCATGCAGGCTGATCCTCTGATGATCAGCCTGCTGCAGAGCGGCCACGATGTGCTGGCCGACATGCTCGATGCGGTGCGCTCTGAAAAGCCGCTGCCTGACGCAACCCTGCTGATCGAAAACATCCGCAGGCTGGCCAGCGATGGCGCGACGGGTGGGCAGTTTGTTGCGCAGGCCATCGAGTCCGGCCCGGAACCGGTTGTGGCGGTCTCGCTTGCTGTTGACGGCGAGGTCGAGCGCAGTGGCCCGGAAATGGTCAAGGTGCCTGCCGAGCAACTGGAAGGCCTGGTCAATCTGGCGGGCGAAACATCCATCTTCCGGGGGCGCATCGAGCAGCAGATTATTGATTCGCAGGTCACGCTGGTGGAAATGGAAACCACCATCGAGCGGATGCGCGACCAGTTGCGTCGTCTGGATATGGAAACCCAGGGGCGTATTCTCAGCCGCGAGCAGGTTCAGGCCGAGCGGCTGGGTTACGAAGAGTTCGACCCGCTGGAAATGGACCGCCACTCTCAGTTGCAGCAGTTGTCGCGCGCCTTGTTCGAGTCTGCGTCCGACCTGATGGACCTCAAGGAGACCCTCGGCGCGCGGGCCCGCGATGCCGAAACACTGCTTTCGCAGCAGGCCCGGGTCAACACCCAGTTGCAGGAAGGCCTGATGCGCACGCGCATGGTGCCGTTCGAGCGACTGGTGCCGCGTTTGCGTCGCGTGGTGCGACAGGTGGCCTCGGAACTGAACAAGAAAGTGCATTTCGAGGTCGGCAATGCCGATGGCGAGATGGACCGCAACGTGCTGGAGCGGATGGTCGCGCCACTGGAGCACATGCTGCGCAACGCCGTCGATCACGGCCTTGAAAGCACCGAAAAACGTATCGCTGCAGGCAAACCGGAACAGGGTCGCATCAACCTGGAGCTGATGTACGAAGGCGGCGACATGCTGATCGAGCTGAGCGATGACGGCTCGGGCGTCGATCTGGCGGCCGTGCGCCGCAAGGCCATCAAGCGCGGCATGATCCACCCGGACGCCGACCTGGCCGATCATGAAGTGTTGCCGTTCATTCTGCAGGCGGGGTTTTCCACCAGCGAGATCATCACCCAGATTTCCGGGCGAGGCGTGGGCATGGACGTGGTGCATGCCGAGGTCAAGCAGTTGGGCGGCTCGATGGTCATCGACTCGGTGCCTGGCAAGGGCACGCGCTTTCGTATTCGTCTGCCGATTTCGGTGTCGGTCAACCGGGCGCTGATGGTGACCTGTGGCGAAGAGCAATACGCGGTGCCGCTCAACACCGTCGATGGCATCGTGCGCGTGATGGCCAACGAGCTGGACGGTTACTACCAGACCAGCCCGCCGCGTTATCAGTACGGCGGGCGCAGTTACGAGTTGCGTTATCTGGGTGAGTTGCTGGGCAACAGCCCGCCACGGCTGGTCGGGCAATTACAGCCGCTGCCGGTACTGCTGGTGCATTTGCAGGATCAGTGGGTGGCGGTGCAGGTCGATGCGCTGGCCGGCTCGCGGGAAATTGTGGTCAAGAGCCTTGGCGCGCAGTTTTCCAGAGTGCAGGGCATTTCCGGCGCGACCATTCTGGGTGATGGCCGTGTGGTTCTGATTCTTGATCTGATGGCGCAGCTTCGCACCTTGCAGGGCCTGCCTTTCAGAGGCTTCACGCCAGCAGCGTATAACGAGATCGAGCACGCCAGGCCATTGCTGGTGATGGTTGTGGACGATTCGGTGACGGTGCGCAAAGTGACCAGTCGGTTGCTTGAACGCCACGGCATGCATGTGCTGACCGCCAAGGACGGGATCGACGCCATGAGCCTGTTGCAGGAGCACACGCCGGACATCATGTTGCTGGATATCGAAATGCCGCGCATGGACGGTTTTGAAGTGGCCAGCCAGATCCGCCAGGACGAACAGCTCAAGGAACTGCCGATCATCATGATCACCTCACGCTCCGGCCAGAAACACCGCGACCGGGCCATGGCGCTGGGCGTCAACGAGTACCTGAGCAAGCCTTATCAGGAGAACGTGCTGCTGGAAAGCATCACTTACTGGAGTCAGGTCGATGTCTGAAGGTACGTTCCAGACCAGCCGGCTGACCAGCCTGACCGGCCTGCTGTTGCCGCTCAGCGACCGGCACCTGTTGCTGCCCAACGTCGCGGTCGCCGAGCTGATCGATTATCAGGACAGCAGCGCCGGGCCGGATGCGCCCGAGTGGTATCTGGGTGTGATCAGCTGGCGCGAACTGAGCCTGCCGCTGCTCAGCTTCGAAGCCGCTTGCGGCGGCCGAACACGCGTAGGAGGGCGCGCGCGAATCGTGGTGCTCAACGCGCTGGGCGGGCGCAACGGCGTCAGGTTCATCGCTTTGCTGACCCAAGGCATCCCGCGCTCGTGCAAGGTCGACAGCCAACTCAGCTACGTTGACGTCCCGCTGGCCGAACTGGAACTGGCCGCCGTGCAGATCGGCGAAACCGTCGCACGCATCCCCGACCTGGAAGGGCTGGAGCAGTGGCTGGTGAATGCTGGGCTTTCGTAGATAAAGCGGACGCAGAGCGTCCAGAACGGCATGACGACGCAGAGCGTCGCACGATAGGTAATCAGCGGCACGGTAGTTGAGATTATCGTTACTCACGCTGAAGCGCGGTAATGCCGTGAGTGACGCTCCGCGTCCAGACCTGCATGCGACGCAGAGCGTCGCACGATAAGTAATCAGCGGCACGGTAGTTGAGATTATCGTTCCTCACGCTCCAGCGTGGGAATGCCGTGAGTGACGCTCCGCGTCACAGATCTGCGCCGCCCTCCAGGCCTCACGACGAGCAACTGATCTCAAGGTGCTTGCCCCAGTCCGGTGGACGTTGCGCGTAGCCTTCCATGCCGGGTTGTTCGGTGAAGGGGGTGCAGAGCACTTGGTGGAGGCGGCGGACTTCTTCGTAATCGCCTTTTTCGGCCGCTTCGATGGCATTTTGCGCGAGGTAGTTGCGCAGGATGTACAGCGGATTGACCGCGTGCATCCGCTCTTTGCGCGCCTGCTCGGTGCCGTTTTCCTCAGCCGCGATGCGTGCCTGATAGGCCTGTGCCCAGTCATCGAAGACTTTGATGTCCACGAAGTCATCACGTAACGCGCGCAGCGCTTGTGCGGCAGGTTGATCGCCCAGACGGCGGAAGAACAGGGTGTAATCCACGCCGCTGTTCTGCATCAGTTGCAGCAGTTGGCTGACCAGCTTGTCGTCCTGATCCTGCGCAACCGTCAGGCCCAACCGACGACGCATCAGGTCCAGATAGTGCGCCTGGTACAGCGGCAGAAACAGGCCAATCGTCTCGCGCAACGCTTCCACACTGACAAACGGCGTCAATGCCTGCCCCAGCGCGCTAAGGTTCCACTGCGCGATGGGCACCTGATTGCTGAAGGAGTAACGGCCTTCATGATCGGAGTGATTGCAGATGAAGTGCTCGTCGAAATCATCCAGAAACGCAAACGGCCCGAAGTCGAAGGTAATGCCCAGAATCGACATGTTGTCGGTGTTCATCACGCCGTGGCAGAAACCATAGGCCTGCCACTTGGCGATCAGCTCGGCATTGCGCTCGACGATTTCCCGGAACATCGCCAGATAGGGCTCGGGCTGCTCCTGACAGTGTGGGTAGTGCATTGTCAGTACATGCTCGGCCAGCGTCTTCAAGTGCTCTGGCTGCTTGGTGTAGAACAGGTATTCAAGGCTGCCGAAACGCACGTGGCTCTGTGCCAGACGCAGCACCATCGCCGCATATTCCTGTTTCTCCCGCCATACTGGCGTGTTGGAACTGACCACACACGCGGCGCGACTGCTGGGGATGCCCAGCGCATGCAGCGCCTCGGAAGCCAGAAACTCGCGAATCGAAGACCTCAGCACCGCACGCCCATCGCCCATCCGCGAATAGGGCGTGCGGCCAGCACCTTTGAGGTGCAAGTCCCAATGCTCGCCGGCGTCGTTGTAAACCTCGCCCAGCAACAGCCCACGCCCGTCGCCCAGGCGCGGGTTGTAGGAGCCGAACTGATGGCCAGAATAAACCATCGCCCGTGGCTCTGCTTCGGCCCACAGCTTGTGACCGCTGAAAATTTCTGCGAACAGCGGCAGTTCAGACTGCTCAGGGGCCAGATCCAGCAGCGCCAGGGCCGATTCGCTGGCGACCACCAAGCGCGGCGCGTCGATAGGCTCGGGCAATACGTGGGTGGAAAACGCATCACCCAGGCGGGCAAAGCGGTTGTCGAAAACGAGTTCGTCGAGTGCTTTCAAAGCGTGTCGCCTCCAGAGGAGAATTTCAGGCGTGCAACAGAGCGGCGGCCTGTGTGGCTCGTCGGGCGGGTTTCAGCGATCAGAACCCGTAGACCCCAAGCCATCAACGGTAGTTCTGGCAATCGGCAGTCAGGCCTGACTACCGGTCCGGTTGCGCTGGAAAGCGGCCAGAATCGTACGCTCCGATTGCACCAGGTAGTCTTCGAGCATGCGCGTTGCCTCATCGGTCTTGCCAGCGTCGAGACAGCCGAGCACTGCGGCGTTCATGTCCAGATAAGGCGAGTGAAGCAATTCAGGATTGTTCAGCAAACCGAAGGCCAGGCGCAATTCTGCCGAGATCTGCCCCTAAAACGCCGTCAGACGCGGGCTGTCAGCCAGCTCGACGATCGCCTTGTGGAACATCATGTTGGCCGTGCCGACCGCCACCCAGTCGCTTGCTTCACGCGCCTGGACTCCCGCCTCGACCGCTTCGCGCATGTGCCGCACGCCCGGATGCTGCGGATAAGCCTGGGCAATCGCCGTGCATTCGATAAAACGGCGCACGCGATAGATGTCGATGATCGACGCCATGTCCGGCTCGGCCACGGTCACGCCACGATTAGGCTCATGGGTGAGCAAGCCTTCGCGGGTCAGCACTCTGAACGCTTCTCTCAAGGTGTTTCGGGAGATCTGCAGGCTGTCCGCCAGCGCCGCTTCCGAGAGGCGCTGACCGGGGACCAGCTCGCCTTCCACCAGCATTCTGCGCAGCTCCTTGGTGATGGATTCTCCAAGTGTGCGGGGCAGGGCGGGAGCAGCGTCGTTCATAAAGGATCCATTGAGAAATTGCCCTGCCGATATTCCACGAGAGCTTGATGGCTGGCAAGGAGCAAGGCTCACATGGAGCCTCACTCGTTCGGTCAGGCTTTGGTAATGACCTGGATGAAGCCCGATTAATACTCAGATATACGCTAGCGCTCTGGTAGATCAGGCGTTGAGCGGCACGGCAACACACAGATACCACCTCCAAAAAGCACGCCGCAATTGCGGGTCGCCATCATCAGATAACTTGCTCGCGAACGCCAAACCGCCCGCAAACGCTGATGCGACAAGTTTTCTATACTCTATAAACCTTATGATGCCATAGGGGGGGAGGTAGTTGACCTCGTATCAACGAGAGTTATTCAAACTAGTAGGCTGAGGCGAGTTATGAAATTTAATTCTGCGCTAGAATATATAAATCACGCATCATTGCTGGCGCCACCAGAGGTGTATATGGATATCGAAAAACTTAAACAGAAAACGCAAAAGCTACGTGAGGCCATTGAAGATTTAGAAAAATCAGATCACGTTGTTGAAAAACTTCGAATTGAGATAGAACCTCTGATGAAGCTAGCCGAATCTGGCATGATACCGGTTAAGCTGCAGTGGGGAGATATTCCAGGGCCTTACCTGTTTACAGAAGAGAGCTTGCAACAATATCCCCTTCTTGAGCACGCTTTCGCAGAGTTCAGAATTGAATTGACCGGTGGAGAGACTCCTTTGTTGCGTAAATTGAAAAGTGAAATGGGTGAGGAATGAATTGGCTGTCATTGTCCGCAACGTTTTGCTCTGTGCTAATGATTTTCGACCAAGCTAACGGACGCGATATTGAACGGGCGTAAATATGAATATCCAAACTTTGAAAGTTTTACGCCAATCGCTCTAGAAATCTCTACCAATGAAGGCTGTAATGCCTATTTTCTCGGTTGCTCCAACTCCTACCCAATGGGGCCTGTACAGCCATGAAGTCCCAAAGAAAATGCACAGAAAAAATCACACATGCCATCAAGTGCATCAACGAAGCTATCAACCTGGCCGATCCAAACGTGCTGGCATTCACCACAGTAAGCCAGCTCGAGCATTTCAAACAGAAACTTCAAGTCGTTCTAGACTTGATTGCGCAAAATGATCTCCCAGAAAAACAGAATCGCGATCTGGGTATCTCAAGAGTCATCGTCGACCAATGGCCCTATGACTCGAAGCTCGGCGTGATCATTGTTGAAGCTGAACAAGCCTTCAAGGGGCTATAGCCGTTCAGCTTGTAGACCGAGAACAACCGACAGCCACCCAAACCGCCGGTCACTCCCCATTCAGCCTCAGTCCAGCCTCAACTCGGGCGGCTCTGGCGCATCTTTGGTTGCCGGGGCCACTTTGGTGTTTACCGGTTGCAGCGTGGTTTGCCCAGCGGGTGCGCCGTTTTTGTCGCTTGGCTCGGCGGGCACCAGTTTGTATTCCAGGCCCTGGGTGTTTTTGAGGTAGATCTCCATCTGGCGGAACGAGATGTTGATGTGCTGTTTCTTGAACTCGCGGTTGATGAAGCGGTTGATCTCGTCGAGTACCGGGTTGCGGTCGCCCAGGTCGCGGACGTGCATGCGCAGTTCGTGGTCGAGGGTGCTTTCGCCGAAGTTCAGGAAGTAGACAATGGGCTCTGGTTCCTTGAGTACCCGAGGGTTTTCCCGTGCGGCTTGCAGCAGCAGGGAGCGCACCAGGTCCAGGTCCGAGCCGTAATCCACACCCAGCTTGAGCGTTACGCGGGTGACGGTGTCAGTCAGCGACCAGTTGATGAGCTGGCCGGTGATGAAGGTCTTGTTCGGGACGATAATGTCCTTGCGGTCGAAGTCGGTGATGGTCGTGGCGCGGATGCGGATCTTGCTGACCGTACCCGACAGGGCGCCGATGGTGATGGTGTCGCCGATCCGTACCGGGCGCTCGAAGAGGATCATGATGCCGGAAATGAAGTTGGCGAAGATCTCCTGCATGCCGAACCCCAGGCCCACCGACAGCGCTGCGACCAGCCACTGCAGCTTGTCCCAGCTCACGCCTAATGTGGACAGCGTGGTCACAAAGCCGATGCCGGCGATGGTGTAGGAGAGCAGCGTGGTGGTCGCATAGGCGCTGCCTTGCGCCAGGTTCATGCGTGACAGCACCAGCACCTCGAGCAAGCCGGGCAGGTTGCCCGCCAGCACAAAGGTAATGACGATGATGACCCCGGCACCGAGGAAGTCGCTCAGGCTGATCGGCACCATGCTCATGTTGGCGCCGGTGCCGCTTGTGTATTCGTAGAGGATGATGTTGTCCAGGTAGGCGAACACCGTGATCAGTTCGGCCCAGACCAGATACAACGCGCCGACGAAGCCGGCCAGCAGGGCCAGACGAATCAGGCGCAGCGACTGCTGGTTGACCTGTTCGATGTCCAGTTTCGGTTCTTCGACGGGGATGTCGCTGTCACCGTTTTCTCGCGCAGCCTGACGTTTGGCCAGCGCACGCTGGTAGGCCAGTCGCCGCGCGGCAACGCCCAGACCACGAACGAAGGTGGCTTCGACCATCAGCCAGATCATCATCAGGTACAGCGTGTCGATCAGACGGTCGCTGAGTTTGAGTGCGGTGTAGTAGTAGCCGAAGCACACCGCCAGAAACAGCGCGACCGGCAATGCCGTGAACGCCACACCCAGCGTCTTGCGGAACAGCGACGCGTTGTGGTGCGTAGGGCTGGAGAGCAGCAATCGGCCCAGCAGCCAGGTCATCAGCGCGTAACAGGTCAGCACCACGCCGATACCCAGCACGTCGTCGGCCAGCGCGGCCGGTTGATGCTCGGCGACCGCCACCACGGCGACCAGCGCCAGCACCACCAACCCCAGGCGACGAACCCAGCCGCGCAAGAACGCGACCTGCGCCGGTTCCCAGCGAAAGTGCAGTTGCGCAACGCCGGACGGGGCCAGCACGCGGTAGGCGGTGTAGAACACTAGCCAGGCCAGCGCGATCTGCAGCAAGGCCTCGCCAAGGTTGGCGTTTTGCCCGCGCGCATCGATTTGCAAGGCGTAGCCGCACAGCGCCAGCCCCAATGCGACCGGCATGGCCAGCAGCACGTTGATCAGCAGCGCCAACGGGGTTTTCCACTGACTGTCGCGTTTGAAGTGGCCGATGTCGGCGTGCAGCCGGTTGAGCTTCTGGTACAGCGCCTTGCGCCTCCAGGTCAGTACACCGATCAGCAGTAACAATGGCAGAAACAGCAGCGGGCGTTGTGTCAGGCCGTCCGACAGCTCGCTGAGGCTGGACGTCCAGGGCAGGGTCGCGACCTGTTTTTGCAGGCGCGGCCAGATGTTCTGGAACCACTCCAGATCCAGCGGCTTGTTGCTGGGGATCCAGAACATCTGCTCGTCCAGAGTTGAGCGCAGGCCGACGGCGGTACTGGTCAACTGCTTCTGGTTCAATTGCAGCGTGATGGACTCGTTGAGCAACGCGCTCAGCTCGCGGTTCAGGCGTTCGAGCAGGTCGCTGCGGGTGATGGCCAGATCAAGCAGTGTCCTGCGCAGTTGCGGGGTGATATTTTCCGGGGGCTGGGTGGCGAGCAGTCGTTCGACGTAAGCGGTCGGTGTGCTCATCTGCTCGCGTTGCTGATTGATGTCGAACTGATAAAGGCGGATGTTGGCGATTTCGTCAGCCAGGCCTTTGTCCAGTTCCAGGTGCGGCAACGACTGTTTTTGCTTGTAGAGAATCTTGGACAGCAGCAGGCTGCCGCTCAGCACGTTGATCTGCTCGCTGAGGGCTTGATCGGTCTGCGTCAGGTTGTCCAGTTGCTGCTTGGTCTTGAGGTTTTGCTGGGTCAGCTCGTTGAGACGGTCGGTGCCGCGCAGCAGGTAATCGGACAGCTTGAGGTTGGCGGCGCTCTCGGTCGCCAGCAGGCTGCTGCCACCGGATTTCTGCGCTTCCAGAGACAGGTCCGCCACGGTTTTCTGCGACTGGGCTCGGCGCTTGTCGTTGATCAGGGTTTGCAGGTCCTGAATTTCCTGCTCCTGGCGGGCGACTTTTTCGGTCAGCAAGTCGTGCTGGCTGTTGCCCAGGTCCTGTAACTGGCTGTTGCCGGCCAGTTCCTGACGGCGCAGCAGGTTCAGCGCGTTGATCGAGGCCAGTTCCGCATTGAGCAGATTGCGCTGATCGGCACTCAGGGTCTTGCCGTTGTCTTTGCCATTCTTGAGGATGGCATTGATCTGCTGGATGCGTGTCTGATTGGCGCTGATTTCAGTCTGCGCCCGCTCCGGTCGGGTTTGCGCGGTGATGGCCAGGCTGTTGGCGTCGTTAAGCTCGCTTTGCAGATCACTTTGCTGGGTGCTGCGCTGGCTGAGCAGTTGCTCCAGTTGCGGCACATCGAGGCCACCGTAGCGCTGTGCAACGGCAACGACTTTGCTTTCTTTCAACCGGGCCAGCTCGCGCTGGTTGTCCGAGGTCTGTTTTGGCGCTTGAGCCAGCTGCTGCTTGAGCGCGGTCAGCTTTTGCTCGCTGTCGTCTTTGCTGTTGAGAAACGCCAGCGTCTGCTCAAGCACCTGCTGCAAGGCCTTCTGATCGGCATCCGGCAGCTTGCGGTCGGCAATCTTGTCGAGGCTTTGCTGCACGGCATCGCGGGTGGGCGGCTCGGCGGCCAGCGCCGGGAAGGTAGACAGGCAAAGCGCAAACAGTGCGGCAGCACAAATGGAACGCAGGGAAAACATAGACACCGGTCGCATGATGATACGTGTGGATTGGCAGTTTAAAGGAACAGTCCGGGGCCCGGGCGGGTTCCTTCGGGGAATTTGACGCCGACTTTCTGGATCTTGTTCCCGTCCATCACGGCAACGGTCCAAATAGTGCCGTTCCATTCAATCTGGTCACCCACCACAGGCTCGCCGCGATTCTTTTGCACAATGAACTGGCTGAGCGGCATGCCGGGGTCGATGCCGTCGAGTTTCAGGCCGTACAGCGCCGCCACTTCGCCCAGTCGCGCATCGCCTTCGAGCACGAAATCGCCGAAAAAGCGCAGGTCCAGACCGCGTTGCGGTGCCTGGCTGAACAGTTTGCCCAGCGCAGGAAGATCGTGTTCATGGCCGATCACACACAGCAGGTCACCCACTTCCAGGGTCGTACTGCCGGACGGGTGAAGCAACTGCTGGCCGCGGAACAGTGCGGCAATCCGTGTGCCTTCCGGCATCTTCAATTCGCGCAGCGCCGCACCGATACACCATTTTTCAGCGCCCAGCCGGTAGACGAACAGCTCCCATTCGCTGGTGACGTGCACCTCCAGCGCAGCCCGGGAAATAGGCGCGGGGTCTGGCGGAACCGTCACTTTCAGCAGCTTGGCCATCCACGGCAGGCTGGTGCCTTGCAGCAGCAGCGAAACCAGCACGATGAAGAAGGCGAGGTTGAAATACAGTTGCGCGTTGGGCAGCCCGGCCATCAGCGGGAACACTGCCAGAATGATCGGGACCGCCCCACGCAGGCCGACCCAGGCAATGAACGCCTTTTCGCGACCATGAAACGCCTTGAACGGCAGCAGACCGACCATCACCGACAACGGGCGTGCGACCAGAATCATCCACAGCGCCAGGCCCAGCGCCGGTATCGCAATCGGCAGCAGGTCGTGCGGTGTGACCAGCAGGCCCAACACCAGAAACATGCCGATCTGCGCCAGCCAGGCCATGCCGTCGAGCATGTGCAGAATGCCGTGGCGGCTGCGGATCGGCCGGTTGCCGAGCACCAGGCCGCACAGGTACACCGCAAGAAAACCGCTGCCATGAATGGCGTTGGTCAGGGCAAAGATCGCCAGCCCCCCCGCGATGACCAGAATCGGGTACAGCCCGGCGGCCAGATTGATACGGTTGACCAGTTGCAGCAGGATCCAGCCGCCACCCAGGCCGATGAAGCTGCCGATGCCAAACTCCTGAATCAGGTGGCCCAGCAGCCCCCAGTGCAGACCGGTCTGGCCGCTGGCGAGCATGCCGATCAGGGTCACGGTCAAGAACACCGCCATGGGATCGTTGCTCCCCGACTCGATCTCAAGGCTTGCGGTGACACGCTCGTTCAGGCCTTTGCCGCCTAGCAGCGAGAACACCGCTGCGGCGTCTGTGGAACCGACAATGGCGCCGATCAGCAAGCCCTGAATAACGCTCAGGTTGAACAGCCATGCGGCGACCATGCCGGTCAATACGGTGGTAATCAACACGCCCACCGTTGCCAGCGACAAGGCCGGCCACAGCGCTACCCGAAAACTGGCCACCCGCGTTCGCAGGCCGCCGTCGAGCAGGATGACGGCCAGCGCGAGATTGCCGACCAGGTAGGCGGTAGCGTAGTTATCGAAGATGATCCCGCCGCCATCCACGCCCGCCACCATGCCCACGGCCAGAATGATGACCAGGATAGGGATGCCGAGGCGCGATGAGAGAGAACTGACCAGGATGCTTGCGGCTACCAGCAACGCGCCGATCAGGAACAGGCTGTTGATGGTGGTGGCGTCCAAGGGCGGTACTCCATAGAAAACGAAAGTGAAGCGAAAAGCGCGAAAGCTGACCATGCAGTCCGCGTGCCAAGGGATTTAACCTGTTGAATTGCTTGGCTGTCAAAGTGCAATTTCGAGCAGTTGACGCGGATCCTGCGCTGCAGGGCACACGACTCGTTGCAATTCGGCGACCAACACAGATCTATATACCGCAAGCCAAGCCTTGTAGCGGCCTATTGTCGGCGCTCCAGCCATCAAGAAGGTTTTCATCATGGACGATGAATTTGTAGCAAATCAGAATGCCGGAAATCCGTTCGGTGATGACCAGGATTCGGACGCAGCGTTCTGGGAACGAGTAGCCGAAGACTTTTCGGTCAGCGATTACTTCCGCCTCAACCCGATCAACCTGCAGTCACCTGCCGCCCTCGCTGCGCGGGATGTGGCACAGGAATGCCAGTCAAAGTGGGGTATCGAGATCGACCCGGACGACACTTTGATCACCACGCTGTATATCGAAGACCCGAAGCTCTACCCCGCACCTCACCGCGCCAATGTCGCTCACTCGATGACGCTGACCGAGGCGCTGCTGCGCAACTGGCAGCAAAAGGGCAATGGTGACTGGTTTGATCACCTCGGGCATTTGCAGCCCCACCATGAGGGCGGTCTCGACTGTCAGGTCGTGGATGAAAAACTGCCGCCCTATGACTGCGTCGCTTATGAAGCGGTGTACCGGAAGTCCGATCCGCAGCACTACGATTCGACGACGCAACTGCGCCTGACGGCCGAGGCGTTCAAGCAGTACATCTGGGATCACAACCTGCAAGCCGGCTATCTAGCCTACCTGAAACAGTTCTGGCAGGCGCACGCAGACGACTACAACCTGATGCTCAAGGCCGGTCTGTTCAGGGCGGCCTGGCTGCAAGCCGAGGAAAACACGCTCAAGGCCGAGCACAAGGACATGGTGCTGGAGGCGCTCGGGCTGCCCGCTGATCAGGGTTGGAAACAGCTGAGTTTCGACGCTTTTGTCGCCGCGCCGATTTCTACTCGGGTGACGATTTCCGAATTGCAGGTGCATGGCTACAGCGCGGTCGACATCATGGTCATACGCAGTGCCGATTCGCCGACCGTGCTGCTCTACATCCCCGGCAACTCGTCACCGATTCACACCTTCGCCAACGCTGATGCGCTCAAGGACTGGGTCGCGCTGATGTGCAAGGATCCAGGCAAGCGCCGTTCGTTCGAGGCGCATTTCAGCGCTACGGATGATGTTGATGGTTTTTTCTACAGCGGCGTTGCCACTGCCCTGAAAGGCTTTGCGGTCTACCCGAAACTGCTGGACGCCGCGACCGGCGCATGGAACCCCCGCAAGCTGGTGCAGTTCGGCGAACCGTTGCAGCCTTGGCCGTTCTCGCACTTCAAGGATCGGATCAAGGCAAAGTCCGAAACCGATGCGCTGCAAAAAATCCGCAACCACGACGACTACTGGAAAGAGGAAGTCAGCAGTGGCTTGAGCGAGTGCGTGTCTGTCCTGGGCGGCGTCGCCATCGTCTTTCCTGAACTGATTCCGGTCATCGCGGGGCTGTCTCTTGCGCTGGTCGGGCTGGGCGTCGACGCGGCGGTCAATGGCCGCACGCTGGACGAGCGCCAGGCGGGGCTTGGGCGGATTGCCTTCGGGGTATTGAACGCATTGCCGATCCTTGCCGAGGAGGGCGCTGCGGTCGAGGCGGGCGCCGAAACCGGGCTGATTGACGAGGCGGGAGACGGTTACGAGGTTTCAGGCACAACCGCTCCGATCGACCCTGCTGTCGAGGTCGAGCCGATTCCGGTGTTCAGGGAAGAGCCACCGGCCTTGCGTTCGCTCGATGCCAAAATGCGCCGTCTGTTGCGCGCGCTCGAAGTGACTCAAGACTTGCCAGGGCTGGCGTCGGGTGAAGTGGCGGGTGTCTATCCGCTGGAAGGCAAAAGCTACATAGAGTTGCATGATCGTGCTTTTCGGGTGGAGTGGGTGCCGCAGGAAAGACAGTACCGAATTCGCTCTGCCTCGGACCCTCGTGTGTGGGGACCCTATGTGAAGACTATCGACACCGGCTACTGGGACCTGGACCTCAAACTGGGGTTGCGCGGCGGGGAAAGCTTCGATGGTTCGCTGCTGCCGCCGGCCAGTGAGGCAGAAAGCGCCATGCTGCCTGTCGTGCCTGACGAGCCAGCCGTTGAGATTCAGCGCTGGGGCCCCAAGGTGCAGGTCGAGTTGCCTCTGGATCAGATCATGATCGAGGAGGTACAGAGCCAGGCAAAAGGGACGGTTGTAGAGAAGTACTTCATTCAGATCGTAGGGATCAGGAAGAACGTCTATTACGATGCCGATATTCCGTGCTGGCGCACTGATCCGTCTTCAAACGGACTGGTCTGGCTGGACCGAAACGGGGTCTGGAACAGCGGGTCGGAGAATGCATTCAGGAAGGAAGAGGCAAAACTGCCACAGAGCCGCCGCTTTGAGATCTATTCTTTCCCTCGCGTGCCCAGGTTGCCTGCAGATGCCGAGCCCATCAGCCGTGTGATTCATCATATATGGCTGGGCGAACGAATGCCGGGCGATAACCTGTTGGAAAAGATGCTCGACAACATGCGCACCAGCCCGGACTTGCGCTTCGAACTGCATATCGATATCAACCACCCGACGGCGCATCAGCAGTTGCTGGATTACTTCAGCGCACATCCTCAGATGCAGATTTCCATGCTCAAGGAAGAAGCGTTCTTTCCCAAGTTCCTGAGTGGCGAAAATGGCGAAGCCTTCAACTATTTCATGCACTCGGATAATCGTAATTATGCGGCCGCTTCGGACATTCTGCGTTATCGACTGATCAACGAATACGGCGGCATTTATCTTGATTGCGATGACACCCTTGATGTCCCTTTTGCAGGCATTCCGTTGAAGGCCGGGCCCAATGATGTATTGCTGGGCAGGCGTCTGGATGCGCAGCAACTGAGCTACACCGGGCCGGGTAACAGCCATTTCGCCAGCCACCCGGACAACCCTGTCCTGAGGAGGATCCTGAAAGAAATAAATACACGCTTCCAGAATGAAAAACAGACCAACAAGGCGTTTTTCAGTACGCGCAGACCCTTCATCGACCACAGCAGTGAAGCCTTGCGTAGCGCCTCGAGAGACCGAATGACACCGTACATGACGCGCATTTCCGACCTGACCGGTCCTAAACTCATGTCAGACGTCTTGAGAAAGCTGCGACCTGACTATTTTGATCTGCTGGAGCGTTCCTATTTGCCGGTCGATGAGGTCTTGTCCGTGTTGTACATCGAACACCTGAACGAGGCCGTGGACTTCTATTTTCCATTCAAGGGCAGGGCGAAAATTTCCCCGGGCTCCGAGAATGGTTGGTAAGGCTTCAGTGTTTGCAGCGGCTCATCGGCTGGGCCGCTGCATGCATTCAACTTCAGCTGAAGGATATAGATAGTTAGCGCCACCAACGCACTGATGAATGATTACGTGCATGACTTCTCTCATTCAGGAAGAAGTCATGTCATCCCAACCCCCGGCAACACCTAAAACTGATCAGCAACTGCTGCGTGAACGCGCGCGGCAGTTTGTTCTCGATTATCCCGACCTGCACGATCTGGCTTATAACGCAGCCACCAGGATCATGCGTCAGCACACGCAAAGGGTGTTCAACCCTGACAAGGTGTACTGGCATCGTTTCAGTAGCGCCAGCAGCAGCCCGCGCACCTTTACCGGCTGGCAGCATGCCGGGAAGCCAGTGCAGTCGATGACGTTGATCGAGCTGCTTATGAAGCACTTCAGTGCCCATGACCAGGAAGCCAGCGACGAGCTTTCCCTGTACGGCGGTTTCTATACCGATGGCCCGGATCACGAGTTTTTCGACGAGCGCAATGAGGTGCCCATGCTGCCTCAGGATGTGCTCAAGGACATGTGGACGCTCGATTTCAGCGGGCTGTACACCCGGCGTATGGAGCGGTTCTGGAGCCTGCACAGCGAGAATTTTTGCACCTTGGCCAAGGCACGCTATCTGGTTGCAGCCAGTCACTGCCTGCGCAAGGGCCAGCTTTCAGCCGATGATTTCAAGCGCGTCACGTGCGTTGTCATCGCCGACCCTTTGCAGACGCCTACGCTGAAGGCGTTGCAGGGCCCGCTTCCTGAAACTCCCGGCGTCACGGTACATACGCTGGATATCGATGGCATCAAGGCCCATGACATGCTGCGTATCGTCACCGCCGCTGGCCGCGAGATCATCTACTGGCCCGATGCCGAGCAGCCGTTCATGGCGTTCGATAGCGAACGTGCGGTGTACCGCTGGCTCAAGGCCCGGTTCATGGACGAGCACACCGACAAAGCGATAACACGTCAGTTTCTGCGTGGTGAGGCGTCCCGGACAAAGGACGGTGCGCAGTTTTTTCGCGCGGTGAGCCAGTTACTCGCGCATGACTGGCGTGCGGACGTCCGACTCGTCAACCTGGCGCAGGCACCTTTTGCGGGTGATCCCTTCGCGTACCTGCGAGACGTCGCCCGACAGGGGATGACCGCTGATGCGCGTGAGCTGCTGACCTCCAATGCGGACCTGCGCAAACAGATGTGGATCGGCTACCTGGGCGCATTCATGCAGGCGTTTGGCGGGCTTGCGCCGTTGGGCTGGCCGTTCGCCTTGACGCTGGTTGGCGCAAGTCTCGCCAATACCGGTTTGAACATCGATCAGGCGGTCAATGGCAAGACCGCTGCGCAGCGCAAGGCGGGCGTGCTGGGCGCGATCATCAACATCATTTATCTGCTGTTCAATCTGCCGTTGTTGATGTCCATACGCGCCGTCCCCCAGCCTGTGCCGGTAGCCGCAGCCGGAGGGCTGCCGATCTCCAGCGAGGTACTGGAAGGCAGCAGCGCGCCGGCCCATCCACTGGACAATATGGAGGGTAACCTGCTGCTCGACAGCCTGACGCCTTCCGCCGCAGAGGGCAGGTTTCGCGGCATTTACACGCTGGTTAATGGCGAAACCTGGATCAAGCTTGAGCACCTGCCCTATCGCGTGATGTTCAATGAACAGCAGCAATGCTGGTTTATCGTCAACCCGGACAACCCGTTTGCATTCGCAGGCAGCAAGCCGGTGCGTCTGAGTACCGACGGGGAGTGGGCGTTACTTGACTCGCCCGGTCTGCAGGGCGGTGCCCCGATGGATGTGCCGGTGCCGTCAAGCAGTGCATCCGCCGCGACGGGCAAGCCTTATATGACCGTGCACTCGGCCTTTTGGGACAGGTATCTGCAAACGGACCTGTTCAATGAGCAGCACTATGCCGAAGTGGCATTGGCCCGGCAGAAGGACGTGATGATGATTTGGGAGCCAGGCCCTGAAGAGGCCCCTGTGTCTGACTCATCACCCGACGGCGACGAGGTGTACAAAGACCCTTGGCATGGCAAACATCGGGTTTTTAAACTCGGTGAGGACGACTATTACGGCAGAAATATCATGCTCTATACCCAGGATGACGCTGAATTCAATCAGTTCCTGCGTACGGGCGAGGGCAAAAGGGCCAATCAGGTGCAACTCATCGAACGACTGGCCGATGACATTCAGGTGGTGGGGTACAACAATGATGTCGAGTTGTACCGCGGCGGCAGTGGTGATCGAGGGACCTCGGGTGCCGTGTTCCGCAGCGGGCAGATCAAGGTCGGTGATGTGCTGGTCAATACCGATGTCACTTCGTTCAGCGAAAACCCTTATGTGGTCAGCGCCTTCGCCAGCAGTCGGGCCGGGGCGCCCATTAACGCAATGATTGGGCCGGTAACGTTCGATGACACCTCAGTGGTCTTCGTTTTGCCCAAGGGCCGATACTTGAGGGCCACACCGATTGCGCCGTTTTCAGCCTCGCCAGAGGAGGCCGAATCGATCTTTTTGCCCGGCTGCTACTTTCAGATCGACAGCATCGAGGAAGTAAGCGGCGAGTTCTATCGCATCATGAAAATCCAGCTGCAGGAGGTCGATCGGCCAGTTCAGGGACGGGCGCTTTACGACATGCGCACGGGCGAAACCTTCACTCGGGAGCAGTACGCGCTCAAGCTAGGCGCAGACGCCAAGGGACTGGTCGACCGTTTTTTTCCGCAAAAACCGCTGACTGACCTGTTCAGCCCTCACTGATCAAGCGCTAGCCAGGTTTTCATCAGAACCAGTCATCGCGCATTGCCAGACAGGTGTCATCACGGTTTTCCAGAATCGCCAGTTCATGATGGCAGCCCGGTATTTCCCACGTCAGGAAATACCGGGCTGCTTGCAACTTGCCCTGGTAAAAATCACTGTCCGCCGAAGTACCTTTGCCCAGGCCTTCCTCGGCGCGGATTGCCTGTTCCAGCCAGCGCCAGCCGATTATCGTGTGACCGAATGCCTTGAGGTACAGCGCCGAGTTGGCCAGTGTGCTGGTGATCCTGCCTTGCGCCAGATCGCCCAGCAGCCCCAGAGTGACAGCCTGCAAGCGAGCAACCAATTGTTCCAGAGGCTGGCGCAGTTTAACGAGTGACTCGTGAGCCTGCGCGCGCTCGCAGGTGTTGGCGATCAGGCGCAGCAGTTGCTTGAGGGCGGTGCCACCGTTCTGCGCCAGCTTGCGCCCGAGCAGGTCCAGTGACTGGATGCCGTGAGTGCCTTCATGAATCGGATTGAGCCGGTTGTCGCGGTAGTACTGCTCAACGGGGTACTCGCGGGTGTAACCATGACCGCCGAGCACCTGAATCGCCAGTTCATTGGCCTTCAGGCAGAATTCCGAAGGCCAGGATTTGACGACGGGGGTCAGCAAGTCCAGCAGCTCATGGGCGTGCTTGCGCACGTCTTCGGTTTCCCCGGTCTGGGTGTCGTCGAACAGCCGTGAGGCATACAGGCACAGGTCGAATGCGCCCTCTACGTAAGCCTTCTGGGTCAGCAACATGCGCCGCACGTCAGCGTGCTGAATGATCGGCACGGGCGCGCTCTCGGGGCTTTTGCTGTCGGGCAGGCGACCCTGAGGTCGATCCCGGGCGTAATCCAGCGAATACAGATAACCCGAGTAGCCCAACATGACAGCACCCAGGCCAACGCCGATACGCGCTTCGTTCATCATCTGGAACATGTAACTCAAACCGTGATGAGGCTTGCCGACCAGATAGCCGACGCATTCGCCGTTATCGCCGAAATTCAGCGCTGTAGAGGTAGTGCCTTTCCAGCCCATCTTGTGAAACAGCCCGGCAAGCAGCACATCGTTACGCTTGCCGAGACTGCCGTCGTCGTTGACCAGAAACTTAGGCACGATGAACAGTGAGATGCCTTTGACGCCACCTGGCGCATCCGGCAGTTTCGCCAGCACCAGGTGCACGATATTTTCCGACAGCGAATGATCGCCCCCGGAAATGAATATCTTGTTGCCGCGCAGCCGATACGTACCGTCATCTGCCGGTTCGGCGCGTGTGCGGATGTCTGACAATGATGAACCCGCATGGGGCTCGGTCAGCGCCATCGTGCCGAAAAAGCGTCCCTCGATCATCGGTTGCAGAAAGCGTTGTTTGTGCTCGTCACTGCCAAAACTTTCGATCAGGTTGGCGGCGCCCATGGTCAGAAACGGATAGGACGTGGTCCCGACGTTGGCGGCCTGAAAGTGGGCAAAGCAGGCTTGCGACAGCAGGGTAGGCAATTGCATGCCACCTGCGTGGAAATCACGCGATGCGTTGAGAAAGCCCGCCGCAATAAACGCATCCACCGCAGGCTTGACCTCCGGGATCAGAATCGCCTCGCCATGTTCATAGCGCGGTTCGTTTTCGTCGGCCTTGCGGTTGTGCGGTGCAAAGTACTTTTCCGCGATGACGCGCGCTGTCCCCAGGGCTGCGTCAAAGGTTTCCCGCGAGTGCTCGGCAAAGCGCTCGCGACCCGTCAGACCTTCGGCGTCCAGCACTTCATACAGCTCGAAAGCCAGGTTTCGGGAACTGAGCAGCGACTCGGACATGATGGCGTACCTGTTCTTGGAATAGGCTCAGTCTAGGTTGCGTCGCGGGAAGAGGGTAGCAAGATTGATGAGGGTGATAGGCGAGCGTCGGAGAGAGGTATTGCTGTTAATAAAAACGGCACGCCGACACGGAGCGTCGCACGATAGTTGAGATTATCGTTCCTCACGCTCCAGCGTGGGAATGCCTTGCGTGACGCTCCGCGTCACAAATCTGTGCCACGCTGGGGACTCAATATCAGTCCCCAGCTCCTATCGCATCATCCTATCGTCATCAAGCTCGCATTGCCCCCCGCAGCCGCCGTGTTGACGCTCAGTGCGCGTTCGATTACCAGGCGTTCCAGAGGGACGTTGGTTTCGCCGTGGGACAGGCCGTTGACGCCGACGATTGCGCCGCTGCGCTGGGCGATCTGTTGGCAGATGGCGCGTAGCTGATCGGAGTCGCCGTGGTGCAGGACGGCGTCGAAGGTGACTTCGTCCTTGGCCCAGTCAGGCACCAGCTTGATGCGGGCCTGAACTTCTTTTGGCAGGCGAGCGAAGAGCGGTTTGCTGATGTCGGTTTCCGGCCATACGGCTGAGCTGCCGACCGCCAGCACCGCTGCCAGTTGAGTCAGCAGGTCGGTTTCGTCATCGGCAAGGCACAGCACGTGCTCGCGTGGCAGGATGGCGTAGCTGTTGCGCTCGCCGGTCGGGCCGGCCAGTTGACGGGTGATGCCGCTTTGCGATTGCTCGGCGTACTGGCCGCACAGCACATCCAGTTCGGCGTGCTGGCTGCTCGCTGCCCAGGCCTTCAAGGCTTGCAGCGGTTTGCTCATCACTTCGCGCAGACGTGTATCCGGTGCAACCAGTGCATCGCCACGCACAAACGATTTTTCGATGGCATCCAGCGGTCGTGTCGACAACAGGCGATACAGGTACAGCGGGCCACCGGCTTTAGGGCCGGTGCCAGACAGGCCTTCGCCGCCAAACGGCTGAACCCCGACCACGGCACCGACGATGTTGCGGTTGACGTAGACGTTACCGGCGTTGACGTTATCGATGACCTTGGCGATGGTTTCGTCGATGCGCGTGTGCACGCCGAGCGTCAGGCCGTAGCCGGATGCATTGATCTGGTCGATCAACAGGCCGAGCTCCTTGCGCTTGTAGCGCACCACGTGCAGCACCGGGCCGAAGATTTCGCGTTGCAGTTCATCGAAGCTTTCCAGCTCGATCAAGGTTGGCATCACGTAGGTGCCGCGCTTGAGTTCGGCGCTTTCGGCGATGGCAACCTGATAAACCGTGCGGCCCTTGTCGCGCATCGCCTGGATGTGTTTCTCGATTCCGGCCTTGGCCTCGGCATCGATCACCGGCCCGATGTCCACGGACAGGCGTTCCGGGTTGCCCAGACGGCTTTCGGCCATCGCGCCCTTGAGCATTTCAATGACGCGATCGGCCGAATCTTCCTGCAGGCACAGCACGCGCAGTGCCGAGCAACGTTGCCCGGCGCTGTCGAACGCCGAGGACACTACGTCGATGACCACTTGTTCGGTCAGCGCCGAGGAGTCCACGATCATTGCGTTCTGGCCGCCGGTTTCGGCGATTAGTGGGATAGGGCGACCCTGAGAGTCGAGGCGACCGGCGACATTGCGTTGCAGCAGGCGGGCGACTTCGGTGGAGCCGGTGAACATCACGCCCTTGACGCGCTCATCGCCCACCAGCCCGGCCCCGACGGTTTCACCGCGACCGGGCAGCAATTGCACCACGCCTTCCGGGATCCCGGCTTCAAGCAGCAGGCGTACCGCCTGAGCGGCAATCAGCGGCGTCTGCTCGGCGGGTTTGGCCAGTACCGGGTTACCTGCAGCCAATGCAGCCGCCACCTGACCACTGAAGATTGCCAGCGGGAAGTTCCATGGGCTGATGCAGACCACCGGGCCCAAAGGACGGTGCGCATCATTGGTGAAGTCGTTGCGCGCCTGCACTGCGTAGTAGCGCAGGAAGTCCACCGCTTCACGTACTTCGGCGATGGCGTTGGCGAACGTCTTGCCTGCTTCACGGACCAGCAGGCCCATCAGCGGCTGAATCTCGCCTTCCATCAGGTCGGCGGCGCGCTCCAGAATCGCGGCGCGTTCGGCGGGCGGCGTGGCCTGCCAGATCGGGCCGGCGCTCAAGGCGCACTGGATGGCATTATCGACATCCTGCAAGGAGGCTTCCTGCACATGGCCGACCACGTCACGCAGATCCGACGGGTTCAACGCCGCAGCAAGTGTGCCTTCGCTGGCCGGGCAGCCGAGCATTGGCGCAGCTTTCCAGTCGTTGTGCGCGGTCGACAGCAGGGCTGAGGACAGCGACGCCAGACGATGTTCGTTGGCCATATCGATGCCGCTGGAGTTGGCGCGCTCGGTGCCATACAGGTCGCGCGGCAGCGGAATACGCGGGTGTGGCAAGCCGAACCCGCCTTCCTGCGTTGCCATGCGTTCGATCTGGTTGACCGGATCGGCGACGAGTTCCTGAATCGAGATCGAATGGTCGGCAATCCGGTTGACGAACGAGGTGTTGGCGCCGTTCTCCAGCAGGCGCCGGACCAGATAGGCCAGCAGCGTTTCGTGAGTGCCAACCGGCGCGTACACACGGCACGGACGGTTCAGCTTGCCGTCGGCGACTTTGCCAACAACCTGCTCGTAGAGTGGCTCGCCCATGCCGTGCAGGCACTGGAACTCGTACTGGCCGGGGTAATAATTCTGACCTGCAATCTGGTAGATGGCCGCCAGGGTGTGGGCGTTGTGGGTGGCGAACTGCGGATAGATGACTTCCGGTGCGGCCAGCAGTTTGCGGGCGCAGGCGATATAGGAAACGTCGGTGTACACCTTGCGGGTGTAGACCGGATAGCCTTCCAGACCTTCAACCTGCGCGCGCTTGATTTCGCTGTCCCAGTACGCGCCTTTTACCAGGCGGATCATCAGGCGATGACGACTGCGCCGAGCCAGATCGATCACGTAGTCGATCACATAAGGGCAGCGCTTCTGGTAAGCCTGAATCACGAAACCGATGCCGTTCCAGCCGGTCAGTTGCGGCTCGAAGCACAGGCGCTCAAGCAGATCAAGCGACAGCTCCAGGCGGTCGGCTTCCTCGGCGTCGATGTTCAGGCCGATGTCGTACTGTTTGGCCAGCAGGGTCAGCGACAGCAGGCGCGGGTAGAGCTCGTCCATGACGCGCTCGTACTGGGCGCGGCTGTAGCGCGGATGCAGTGCTGACAGCTTGATGGAAATACCCGGGCCTTCGTAGATGCCGCGACCGTGGGAGGCTTTGCCGATGGAATGAATGGCCTGCTCGTAGGACGCCAGATATTTCTGCGCGTCGTGTTCGGTCAACGCCGCTTCACCTAGCATGTCGTAGGAGTAGCGGAAGCCCTTGGCTTCGAAACGACTGGCATTGGCCAGAGCCTCGCCAATGGTTTCGCCGGTGACGAACTGCTCACCCATCAGGCGCATGGCCATGTCGACGCCCTTGCGGATCATCGGTTCGCCGCGCTTGCCGATGATCCGGCTCAGCGAGGAGGTCAGGCCTGCTTCGTTGTGCGTGGCGACCAGCTTGCCGGTCAGCAGCAGGCCCCAGGTGGCTGCGTTGACGAACAGCGACGGGCTGTTGCCCAGGTGCGGCTGCCAGTTGCCGTTGCTGATCTTGTCGCGAATCAAGGCATCGCGAGTGCCTTTGTCGGGAATACGCAGCAGTGCTTCAGCCAGACACATCAGGGCAACGCCTTCCTGGGAGGACAGCGAAAACTCCTGCAGCAGGCCTTGAACGATGCCTGCGCGCCCGCCTGCGCTTTTTTGATTGCGCAGTTTTTCGGCAATCGACGCGGCGAGCTTGTTGGTCGCTTCGGCGACAGGCGCTGTCAGGCGTGCCTGTTCCAGCAGCATAGGCACCACTTCCTGCTCCGGGCGACGGTAGGCGGAAGTGATCGCCGCACGCAGCACTGACTGCGGCTGAATGCTTTCGGCAAAATCCAGAAAGCATTGCAGACCTGCATCTTCTGCCAGCTCACCACGGTCTTCGCTGTCTTTGCCTGTCGCGCCGTTCAGCTCAAGTAAGGTTGCACCACTTTCCAGCTTTTCCAGGTAATTGAAAATCGCCTGCTTGATCAACCAGTGCGGCGTGCGGTCGATCGAATGGGCGGCGGCTTTCAATCGCTCGCGGGTAGGGTCGTCGAGCTTGACGCCCAAAGTGGTGGTGGCCATGTATTGTCCTCATTGTAGCCACTGCAAGTGTGGCGTCGGCTTTCACGCAGATTAGCGTCGAGGCGGGGGTGGGTGCAACCGAGTGCAACCCGTTTTCGAGAATATTTTGTGACATTTCTGTCAGGCAGTCAGATGAGCACCTGCTGTGCCCGGTGATGGTGCGCAATTTTTTGTAACTTATATCGAAAACGCACTAAAGGGGCGCGAAAACGCACAACTGTGTATTTTTTGTAACAGGTGCAACTCATGAGGTGAAATGGGTTGCACCTTGTGCGCTTTGTTTAATAGGATTCGCCCCTGCGGAGCAACCGCCAGTCATTGATTGCCGTACCTCACGGAGCGGTCAGTCAGCGCGGTGTCGGGTGCAAAGGCGCGTATGCACTGATAAGTCGGTCGCTACCCCCTTTTGGCATCGGGTGCCAACATAAAAACAATGCCAAGGCAGAACTCATGAGTGTCAGCAACCCTACCTTGATCACGTTCGTGATCTACATCGCGGCAATGGTATTGATCGGCCTGATGGCGTATCGCTCCACCAACAACCTGTCGGATTACATCCTTGGCGGACGTAGCCTGGGCAGTGTGGTCACTGCTCTTTCGGCGGGCGCCTCGGACATGAGCGGCTGGCTGCTGATGGGTTTGCCGGGGGCTATCTACATGTCCGGCCTGTCGGAAAGCTGGATCGCCATCGGTCTGATCATCGGTGCGTACCTGAACTGGCTGTTCGTCGCCGGCCGTCTGCGCGTGCAGACCGAGCACAACGGTGATGCGCTGACCCTGCCGGATTACTTCAGCAGCCGCTTTGAAGACAACAGCGGCCTGCTGCGCATCATTTCGGCCATCGTGATTCTGGTGTTCTTCACCATTTATTGCGCCTCTGGCATCGTTGCCGGCGCGCGTCTGTTTGAAAGCACCTTCGGCATGTCCTACGAAACCGCCCTGTGGGCCGGCGCTGCGGCGACCATCGCCTACACCTTCGTCGGTGGTTTTCTGGCTGTGAGCTGGACAGACACCGTGCAGGCCACGCTGATGATCTTCGCCCTCATCCTGACGCCGATCATCGTTCTGCTGGCGACCGGCGGGGTCGACACGACCTTCCTGGCGATTGAAGCGAAAGACCCGACCAGCTTCGACATGTTCAAGAACACCACATTCATCGGCATCATTTCCCTGCTCGGCTGGGGCCTGGGTTATTTCGGTCAGCCGCATATCCTGGCGCGCTTCATGGCGGCGGATTCGGTCAAGTCGATTGCCAGCGCCCGACGCATTTCCATGGCCTGGATGATCCTGTGCCTGGGCGGCACCGTGGCGGTCGGCTTCTTCGGCATCGCTTATTTCTCCGCGCACCCGGAGGTCGCCGGGCCGGTTACCGAGAACCCGGAGCGGGTGTTCATCGAGCTGGCCAAGCTGCTGTTCAATCCATGGGTTGCCGGTGTGCTGTTGTCGGCCATTCTGGCTGCGGTGATGAGTACGCTGAGCTGCCAGTTGCTGGTGTGTTCCAGTGCGCTGACCGAAGACTTCTACAAGGCTTATCTGCGCAAGGGTGCTTCACAGCTTGAGCTGGTATGGGTCGGCCGCGCGATGGTGCTGCTGATCGCGATCATCGCCATTTTGCTGGCTGCCAACCCCGAGAACCGCGTGCTGGGTCTGGTGAGCTACGCCTGGGCGGGCTTCGGCGCAGCATTTGGTCCTGTGGTACTGATTTCCGTGCTGTGGAAGGGCATGACCCGTAACGGCGCGTTGGCCGGTGTGATTGTCGGTGCAGCCACCGTGGTGCTCTGGAAGCAATTCAGCACCATGGGCCTGTATGAAATTATCCCCGGTTTCATTCTTGCCAGCATTGCCATCGTGGTGTTCAGTCTGATTGGCACACCGGCATCGGCTTCGATGAAAGCGCGCTTTCTGGCAGCCGAGCAAGAGTTCAAAGCCAACCGTTGATCACGCGCTGTTTGAATAGCGGCTGAAATAAAAGCGGCCCGCACTTCCTGTGAAGTGCGGGCCGTTTTTTTTGCTTAAGCGGTGCCTGCGCGCCATTCAGCTTTTGTTGTGATCGATATCAAGGTTATAGAACGTGGCCTTGCCGCCCTCCGAGGTGTACCCGGTATTGTCCTGGGTATAAACACCTGCCTTGAAGTACAGCGGCTTGTCGCGCCAGGTCTTGCTGATGCGCTTGCTCCAGTCGGTGTCGTTGATGCTGACCGTCAATTTGCCGCCCTTGCTCAGGTGAATGACGTAATTGAAGGTCTGATTCAGCTTCACACCTTCGACTATCGTATAGACCTTGCTGTCGTCGTCATCATAACGATTGCGAACTTTCGCAACGATGTCGCCAGTCTTGGTGTCTTCCTTGTACTGGTACTCGACTTTCAGAAGCGGTTCGGTGCTTTCGTAGGCGTGGATCTGGCCGATCACGATCTTGCCCGACGAGGGTACCTGATCGACTTCCAGTTTGGCGTTCAGGTAATTGTCCGCATCCGGGTACACCCAGTTACGCAGCGTGCCGTCGGACCATGTTTCCCGTAACTCGCTGCGTGAATACTTGGCGTTTTCGGTCTTGGTCCCGGTTACCGGTGACCAGAACACAATGGAGTCCGATTTGGATTTGAAGTATTTGCCGTCATAACCTTTCACAAGCTGAGCGGTTGTAATGGTCTTGGGGGGTGAGCCCACTGGAATGCTGAGTTGGTACGATCCTAGATCGATCATTGCTTATCCTTCCGCGCATGTTTTTTTGCTACCAAGGGGGGCCTCTAGCGAGAGGGTTTGAGGGCGTTTTATACGGATTGTAGGGCAATTTGTTAATGGAAAGTTGTCGAACCAATGACGTCAAAGTGCTGTCACTTTTCCTGCAGGGCAGGCCCTGTAAGGCGTGCAGAGAATGACCGTTAGTCGGTTAGATCGAACTTTGAGGGTAGGGAAGAGGTGCCTTGCTTCTGCTTTTGGCGAGACGGGGCTAGAGTTATTCCAAAGTATGACGGTCATCCTGAAACCCAGGCGTCATGCCCACACAGAGAAGCAGCATGGAACGCGTGCCAACCCAACCTCATGATGGCTCTTCGGTTTTACTGGTAGTAGACGATTACCCGGAAAATCTGGTGACGATGTGCGCCGTTCTGCAAAGAACGGACTGGCACATCGTGACTGCAAGCTCAGGAATCGAAGCACTGACGGTGCTTCTGGAACAGGAAGTCGACCTGGTTCTGCTGGATGTGCAGATGCCGGGTATGGACGGTTTCGAGGTTGCACGCCTGATGCGTGGCAGCCAGCGTACCCGTCTTACGCCGATCATTTTTCTCACGGCCAATGAGCAGACTCAGGATGCCGTGCAGAAGGGCTATGCCAATGGTGCGACGGATTACCTGTTCAAGCCCTTCGACCCCAATGTGCTCAAGCCCAAGGTGCAGACCCTGCTTGAGCAGCAGCGCAACCGTCGTGCGCTGCAACAATTATCGATGGAGCTGGAATCGGCTCGTGCATTCAACGCGTCAGTGCTGGCCAATGTGGCCGAAGGCATTCTGGTGGTCGATGAAGCGGGCAATATCAGCTTCGCCAACCCGGCCATCTGCCAGTTGTTGAACGCCTCGGTCGATCAATTGCGCGGAACGCAGGTGCTCGACTATGTCATCGAGCCGCAAGTCAGCAGTTGGCTGGAGTCGGGTTTCTACCAGCACTATCGCAAGGCCGACACTTATCGCGTACACGACGCCATCCTGCGTACCGCACAGGGTTCGCAATTACCGGTGGCGCTGTCATGCGCGGCGCTGCCTGCCGAACAGAAGGCGATGGTGTTGACGGTGCTCGACATGTCGGTGGTGCGTGATCTTTATCAGCAACTGGAAAAGCAGGCGGTTACCGATGCCCTGACCGGTTTGCTCAACCGGCGCGGGCTGTATCAGGCGGTTGAAAGCATGCTGTTGCGCAACGAGCGTGCAGACAAATACCTGGTCGTGCTGTTCATGGACCTGGACGGCTTCAAGCAGATCAATGATGCCCTGGGCCATGATGCCGGCGATCAGGTGTTGCTCTGGGTCGCCGAGCAGTTCAAGGACAGCATGCGGCCCTATGACGTACTGGCGCGTATCGGTGGCGACGAATTCACGGTGGTGATCGACGGGCTTGATTACCCCGAGCAGGCGGCAAAAATCGCCGAAAAGCTGATTGAGCGTGTGTCCGGGCGCCGGCAGGTCAACGGTGTTGATATCACCCTTGGCGCCAGTGTCGGGATTGCCACCTTCCCCGATTGCGGCTCGAATCTGGACGGTTTGTTACGTGCGGCAGATATCGCCATGTACGAAGCCAAGCGTGCCGGGCGTCAGCAATACCGGTTCTACGACCAGAACATGAACGGCCGCGCCCGCTCCAGGTTGATGCTTGAAGAGAGTGTGCGCACGGCCATCGACGGCAAGGACTTTTCGGTGGTGTATCAGCCGCAGATCCACGTCGGCGACGGTCGGCTGCGCGGTTTCGAGGCGCTTTTGCGCTGGCAGCACCCGGCGGTAGGCGAAGTGCCTCCGGCGTTGTTCATTCCCTTGCTCGAAGAAACCCGACTGATCAACCGGCTGGGTGGCTGGATCTTCGATCAGGGCGCCGAGCAGTGTCAGGCATGGAGCGGCGTGTTTGCCCCTGATGTGGTGCTGAGCGTGTGCGTCAGCCCCACACAGTTCTGCATGCCCAATCTGGCGTCCGAACTCAAGCGTGCTATGGATCGCTTCGGGTTGAAACCAGGGCAGATTGAGGTGGAAATCACCGAAGGCTCGCTGGTGCACAACCTCACGCACAGCCACAAGCAACTGAAGTTGCTGCATGAAGTCGGTGTGCGCATTGCACTGGACGACTTCGGAACGGGTGAGTGTTCGCTGTCGCACCTGCGCAATCTTCAGCTTGATACGTTGAAGCTCGACAGGCGCTTTGTGGCCAACATCGTGGAGTCCAGGCGAGAGGCGGCAATGGCCAGAAGCATCATCGATTTGAGTCGCAACCTCGATATGCTGGTCATCGCCGAGGGCGTCGAAACCATCGAGCAATATCAGTGGCTGGCCGATAATGGTTGTCAGGTCATGCAGGGCTTTCTGATCGCTCATCCGATGGTGGCGGAAGACGCCTTGCACTTTCCAGGGCACTTTGAGCCGGCAGGCTTGAAGAAGGGTGGTTTGCTGTAGAATGGTGTCTTTCGATTTAATGCCAAGGCCCCATGACTGCATCCAGCCAGGCTCCACTCAAATACCTGCAGGCCTACCCGCAGGCGCTGCAGGATCAGGTGCATCAACTGATCGCACAGGATCGCCTGGCCGATTACCTGCAACAGCGTTACCCTGCGGGCCATCAGATTCAGAGTGACAAGGCTCTTTACGCTTACGCACTGGCCCTCAAGCAGGACCATCTGCGCAACGCGCCAGCCATCAAAAAGGTCCTGTTCGATAACCGCCTGGACCTCACCCACCGCGCGCTCGGGCTGCACACCAAGATATCCCGAGTGCAGGGCGGCAAGCTCAAGGCCAGTAACGAGATCCGCGTGGCGGCCTTGTTCAAGGAAGCCCCGGCAGAATTTCTGAAGATGATCGTGGTTCACGAACTGGCGCACTTTCGCGAGTCGGACCACAACAAGGCGTTCTACCAACTGTGCGAGCACATGCTGCCCGGCTATCACCAAGTGGAATTCGACCTGCGCGTTTATCTGACCTATAACGAGCTGCGAGCTTCAAGCGGCAAGTTTTGAGCTGCAAGCTACGGGCTTGGCGCCGGGCGTTGAATGCATTTAAAAAGGATTCATTGATGGAGATCAGCAAGACCAAAAGCAGCTTCTATCGTCGCCTGTATGTGGCGTACCTGATTGATTCAAAGCTCGCCTGCAGCGTACCGGAACTGACCGCAGTAACCGGCATGCCCCGCCGCACCGCGCAGGACACCATCAGTGCGCTCGCCGACCTGAACATTGAGTGTGAATTCGAACAGCAGGAAGGTGCCCGCAATCACGCAGGCGCTTATCGCATTCGCGACTGGGGCGCCATTGACAAGACCTGGATCGCCCGCAACCTGACCGGCATCAAAGACGTGCTCGGGTATCCCTGAGGAGCCGCTGTGAAAGGGCGTAAAGCAAGGCTTGCAGCTGAAAGCTTGCAACGGCCCCTACTCCAGATCGCGGCGCATGCCGATGTGCGGGATGTCGTCTTCCAGATAGACTTCGCCCACCGGGTTGAAGCCATAACGGCTGTAGTAGCCCTGCAAGTGCGCCTGAGCCGACAGATAGATCGGTTGGTCGGGCCATTTGCGCTCGGCGTTTTCCAGTGCCTGAACCATCAGCTCGTGGCCAATGCCTCTGCTGCGTATCGAAGGCGCGGTCACAACCCTGCCAATGGTCACATCACCACCCTGCTGAATCGGGTCCAGCAAGCGCAGGTAAGCAACCAGTTTGTCTTCCTGCCAGGCCATCAGGTGGCAGGTATCGCCTGTCAGGTCCTGTCCGTCCACGTCCAGATATACGCATTGCTGCTCAACCACAAACACCTCGGCACGCAATTGCAGTACGGCGTAGAGCTGCTGGATGCTCAGCTCGGTGTGATGTTTGCAGATCCAATTGATAGACATGTCGCAGACTCGCAGGGAAACCAGAAGCGAAGTCTAAACGTATCCAGCGACATTCCCAATAAACCCTGTCAACGAAGTGTGTGGCGTTGCAGAACGTGTTCACCTCGCCAGTTGTCTACCGACGGCTTCGGGTCTTCAATTAAAAGCAGCGGGCACTCTAATGCGTCGCGGTTTTGCTGCCGATAGGATTGCATCGGGCATACCGCTCTTTTCAGGAACCTGAGCATGTCGCAGTGGCTTCGAGCGGTTGGGTTGCTGGTCTTTCTGTTGATGGCAAACGCCACTGCAGCCGAAAAGTTGCGTCTTGTCGCTGACCCCTGGCCTCCGTTCACCGATGCGCTGCTGCTCAATGGCGGGCTGGCGACCGATATCGTCAACACGGCGTTGAAGCGCGCCGGGTACACGACCCTCTACGAACAGGTGCCTTGGGCGCGAGCGCTGCTGGGGTTGAGCGAGGGGCGTCACGATGTGCTCATCAATGCGTGGTTCAGCGAAGATCGCAAAAAAATAGGCCAGTTTTCTGCCGAATACTTGCTCAATCGTATTCGCTTCATCAAGCGCAAAGAGTCGCCCATCGACGCTCTGACTCACGAGCAACTGCACCATTACCTGATCGCCGTTGTGCGCGGCTATGCCTATTCGCCCGCATTCGACAGCGACGTTCTGCTCAAAAAGGTCCCGGTTCAGAACTTCTCCACGGCAGTGCGCATGCTCGCTGCTGAACGCGTGGACCTGACCCTGGAGGATGAGTATGTGGCGCGCTACAACCTTGCGCTGGAGGCCAACGAGGTTCGTGCTCGTGTCGAGTTTCTACCGGGCTCGTTGAGCGAAAACAGCCTGCATATTCTGGTCAGCCTGAAAAACCCCCATCACGCAAAGATCGTCGCCGACTTCGACCGGGAAATTGCCGCCATGAAAGCCGACGGCACCTATGAAGAACTGCTCAGACTGCACGGTCTGCAAGGGCCTCCGGAGCTTTGATCAGGTGAGCGGCGAGGGTGCGCAGCGGCGCCAGTTGACGGCAGATCAAGGCCAGTTGGGCCTGTACCAGACGCTGGCTTTCGTCCATCTCTTCGGGGAGCTGTTCCAGCTGAGTGGCCAGCGCTTCCTCGATGTCGCTTTGCACGGCGACAGACTTCTTGTCGGCCAGTCCTGCGGCGATTTCGTCAATACTGGCTGCCAGTGAGGTGCCCACGTTATCGATCAGGTGCTCGCGGACGTCGCTCGGCAATTGAGTATCGCGGTGGGCACCGAGGCCCGACAGGTAGCTCAGCAGCGTGTGTGACAGCACTAGAAAGCGGAAACCGACGTCTGCCTCCTTGCGGAAGTGACCGGGCTCCATGAGCATGTTGGCCAGGGTGGTGGACAGCGCGGCATCGGCATTGTGCGCGTTGCGCCTGGCCAGTCGGTAGGCCAGATCGTCACTTTTGCCCTTGGCGTATTGCTGCATGATCTGCCGCAAATACACGCTGTTGCAGGTCAGGGTATTGGCCAGCACCTTGTTCAGGCGTCGTCCCTGCCAGTCGGGCAGGAACAGGAACACTGCGAGCCCGGCGATCAGGCTGCCCAGCAAGGTGTCGAACAAGCGTGGCAGGAACAACCCGTAGCCGTCGCCGACCTGATTGAAGCAGAACAGCACCATGACCGTGATGGCGGCGGTCGAAAGCGTATAGCGGGTAGTGCGGTTAACGAAGAACACCACGCCAGCCAGCACCGCGCACATCGACTGCAGAATCGGGCTGGTGACCAGATCGAACAGCACCCAGCCGACGGTCAGGCCGATGGCCGTGCCGATGATCCGCTGACCTAGCTTGCGCCGGGTGGCGCCATAACTGGGCTGGCAGACAAAAACCGTGGTCAGGATGATCCAGTAGCCTTGCGACGGGTGAATCAGGTGCACCATCGCGTACCCGATGGTCAGCGCCAGCGGCAGGCGCAGTGCATGGCGGAACAGCAGCGAGGTCGGGGTCATCTGCAAACGCAGGCGCGTCCAGACGTCCTTGAGGTTGCGCGGCGAACGGTCGAGCAGGCTGCTGTCGGTGGCGTCGGCCACAGCGTCGGGGTTGCTGGCGTCGCTGATCAGGCGATCCAGCGTGCCTAGGTTGGCGGCCAGTGCACGCAGCGAGCGCAACAGGCCGCGCCATGCCGGGTTGCTCTGGATGCGCAGGTGCTCAAGCGAGGCCTGCAGGTCTTCCATGGCTTCTGCGAAGCTTGGGTCGTACACGAACGGCTGACGCAGCTGGATGGACTCTGACAGCGCCTGACAGGCAACGCCTTGCTGACGCAGCAGTCGCTGACAGCGGAACAGCACGTCGCTATGGAAGAACGCGTCGGCCAGCGAGTTGTAAGGGTAGTGCGACGAGCTGGCGCGCTCGTGGATGTCCTGAGCGATGAAATACAGTTTCAGGTAGCGGCTGACTTTCGAGCCAGGCCGACCACTGCCAACGCGGTGCAGAATGATTTCCTTGGTGGAGTTCAACGCCGCAACAACACGACCGTTCTGCTGCGCCAGTTCCAGGCGGCGGGCCTCCACATTGAGGGTGCGAATCGGCTCGAACAGCGTCGATTTGAGTTTCAGGTACTGCCCCAGTTCGCGGAACAACCGCGCCAGCGCCTGCTGCACCGGCTGGTTGGAAAACAGCATTTGCCACAGCACCGACAACAGGCCGTACCACGCGGCGCCTGCCACCAGCAGCATCGGCTCGTGCCAGAAGTCCAGCACCTCACCGCCGCGTTGATCGACGCCGATCATGGTGTAGACCGAGAGAATCAGCGTGCCGTAGGCAATCGCGCCATAGCGCTCGCCCAGCGCGCCAAGCATGGTCAGGCAGAAGCTGGCCAGCGCCAGAGAGCAGACGAACAGCCAGGGGTAGGGGAACAGCAGCTCTACAGCGAGTGCGGCGATGCTGAAGCACACCAGGGTCACGGCCAGTGCATTGAGCCGGCCTTGCCAACTGTCATCGGTCTCGGCCAGGGCGCTGGCGATAATCCCCAGGAACAGCGGGATCAGCAGGGCCATCTCGTTTTGATACCAGCACAGCGCCATGCTGCCGGTCAGTGCGATAAAAACCCGAACGCTATAGCTGAATTTATCCAGCGCCCACAATCGACGGAGAGTATGACGGAGAGATTTCGATGCCATGGATAAGCTGACGGCCCTGTTCGCAATTGATCGATCGTGCAGAAGGATATGTACAGGCCAAACGGCTGGCTGTACATCCGCTTCGCACGATTTGTACCGGTCTGCGGTGTTGCGATGTTAGTTCAAAACGTTACGTCAGGCGTATTGCGCTGCTGCATAGGCCGACGCCCAGGCCCACTGGAAATTGAAACCGCCCAGATGACCGCTCACGTCCAGCACTTCGCCCACAAAATAGAGGCCGGGTGATTTCAGTGATTCCATGGTCTTGGACGACACTTCACGGGTATCGATGCCACCCAGCGTTACTTCGGCGGTGCGATAGCCTTCGGTGCCTGCCGGGACCACCTTCCAGCTCGCCAGTTTTTCAGCGATGTCGGCCAGTTCAGCGTGGGTGTATTGCTTCATGGGCCTGGAAACGAACCAGTGTTCGGCGATCAGGTTGGCCATCTTCTTGGTGAAGATTTCCCCCAGCAGGGTTTTCAGCTCGCTGTTCGGGCGTTCGGCCTGTTGTCGCGTAAGCCAGGCGTGCACATCGTGGTCGGGCAGCAGGTTGATTTCGACGGTGTCGCCGGGCTGCCAGAACGAGGATATCTGCAGAATCGCCGGGCCACTGAGGCCGCGGTGCGTGAACAGGATGTTTTCGCGAAAGCTGGTGTCGTGGCAGCTGACCAGACAATCCACCGAGGTGCCGGACAGCTCGGTGCACAGCTCCTTGAGCTGATCGGTGATGGTGAACGGCACCAGCCCTGCGCGGGTGGGCAGCAGCGTGTGGCCGAACTGCTTGCCGACCTGATAGCCGAAGCCGGTGGCGCCCAGCGTCGGGATCGACAGCCCGCCTGTGGCGATGACCAGCGACTCGCAGCTCAGCGTACCCAGCGTGGTGTGCAGGCTGTAGCCGGATTCGGTTTTGTCGATCTGCTGCACGCAAGTGTCCATGTGCAGACTGACACCGGCCTGACGGCATTCCTCAAGCAGCATTTCCAGAATGTCACTGGACTTGTTGTCACAGAACAGCTGGCCGAGTTTTTTCTCGTGATACGGCACGCCATGTTTGGCGACCATCGCAATGAAATCCCACTGGGTGTAGCGGGCCAGGGCCGATTTGCAGAAGTGCGAATTCTGCGACAGGAAATTGGCCGGCTCGGTGTACATGTTGGTGAAGTTGCAGCGCCCGCCACCGGACATGAGAATCTTCTTGCCGGGTTTATTGGCGTGATCGATCAACATCACCTTGCGCCCGCGAGCGGCGGCGGTAAACGCACACATCAAACCTGCGGCGCCAGCGCCAATGATTACAACGTCAGTAACGGGCACAGCGTGTTTCCTCGATCTGTAGGTCGCGATCGTTCCCACGCTCCGCATGGGAATGCCTCTCGTGACGCTCTGCGTCACCTATCTGCGCCGCACCAACTATTCAAAATCGGACGCAGGGCGTCCAGAACTGCGTCCCCACGCGGGGCGTGGGGACGATAATCCAGCTAACGACTATTTCAGAGGATTCGTACGCGCAGCGATTTGCCTTTGATCTTGCCATTGTTCAGTCGCTCCAGCGCCTGTTTGGCCATGCTGCGTTCGACGGCGACGTAGGCCTGAAAGTCGAAGATTGCGATCTTGCCGACCTGGGTGCCCGCAATACCCGCTTCGCCGGTCAGTGCGCCGAGGATGTCGCCCGGACGCAGTTTGTCCTTGCGCCCGGAACCGATGCACAGCGTGGTCATGGCGGGCAGCAGCTTGCCGCCTTCCTTGATGCTCAGGCTGTCGTACTGCTGCCAGTTCAACGGGGCTTTCTGCAATTCTTCGATGGCGCGGGCGCGCTGGCTTTCCGACGGTGCCACGAGGCTTACCGCGATGCCTGTCTCGCCTGCGCGACCGGTACGGCCTACACGGTGAATGTGGATTTCCGAATCGCGGGCCAGTTCGACGTTGAGCACCATGTCCAGTGCATCGATGTCCAGACCGCGTGCGGCTACGTCGGTGGCGACCAGTACCGAAGTACTGCGGTTGGCGAACATCGCCAGCACCTGATCACGGTCACGCTGTTCCAGATCGCCATGCAGGCCGACCGCAGACATGCCTTTGGCGGTCAGGTGGTCGACCACTTCCTGAACCTGCTGCTTGGTGAAGCAGAACGCGACGCAGGACGTTGGACGAAAATGGCCGAGTACCTTGACCACGGCTTCCAGGCGCTGCTCTGGGGAGATCTCGTAGAAAATCTGCTCGATCTGGCTGTCGGCGTGCAGCGCTTCAACTTTGACAGTCTGTGGATCGCGCATGAACTTCGACGACAGTTGCTTGATGCCGACCGGGTAAGTGGCCGAAAACAGCAGGGTTTGGCGGCGCTGCGGGGTCTGCTCGATGATATCGGCGATGGAATCGTAGAAACCCATGTCCAGCATGCGATCGGCTTCATCGAGAATCAGCGTGTTCAGGCCGTCAAGCACCAGCGAGCCTTTGCGCAAATGTTGCTGAATGCGGCCTGGCGTGCCAACGATGATGTGCGCGCCGTGCTCCAGCGAGCCGATCTGCGGGCCAAAAGACACACCGCCGCAAAGGGTCAGCACTTTGATGTTGTCTTCCGAGCGGGCCAGACGACGGATTTCCTTGGCCACCTGATCCGCCAGCTCGCGGGTCGGGCACATGACCAGTGCCTGGCAGCCGAAGAAGCGCGGGTTGATCGGGTTGAGCAGGCCGATGCCGAACGCAGCGGTCTTGCCGCTACCGGTCTTGGCTTGCGCGATCAGGTCCATGCCCTTGAGGATCACCGGCAGGCTCTGCGCCTGAATCGGCGTCATTTCGGCATAACCAAGCGACTCCAGGTTAGCCAGCATGGCAGCAGACAGAGGCAGAGAATTGAAAGCGGTGTTAGTCACGACGGTGGACCTGCAAAACAAAAATGTCGCGCAGTGTATCACCCGCCAGCCAGACCTGGCACCGACCGCTCGGAATCGTACGCAGAGTTGCCAGAACGGCGAGGCTTTTGTGGACCGGGCGAAGCTTCGCTTGTCCGCGAAGGCGGTGTTTCAGACGGCGCATTTTCGGTGAACATACCGCCCCCTTCGCGGACAAGTCCGCTCCCACAGATAGTGAGTTTCAACTTTAGGTCGAGCGAATCTGTGTATGACGCTGGATAGCCAGACAAAAAAATCCCCGCTGGAGGGCGGGGTTGAGGTTCGAGCGTGGCAGCTCGCAAAGGTGTACGGCCTGGCCCGTCGTGGTGACGGGCCTGGCTGGCTTACAGCAGGATTGTGCGGATGTCCGTCAGCAATTCGCTCAAGCGCTTGGTGAAGCGGGCAGCAGCTGCGCCATTGATCACGCGGTGATCGTAGGACAGCGACAGCGGCAGCATCAGTTTAGGCTGGAAGGCTTTGCCGTCCCAGACAGGCTGGATGGTTGCCTTGGAAACACCGAGGATCGCCACTTCCGGCGCGTTGACGATCGGCGTGAAGCCGGTGCCGCCAATGTGGCCGAGGCTGGAGATGGTGAAGCAGGCGCCCTGCATGTCGTTTGCGGTCAGTTTCTTGCTGCGCGCCTTTTCAGCCAGTACGGCTGCTTCGGCTGCCAGTTGCAGCAGGCTCTTCTGATCGACGTCGCGGATGACCGGGACCAGCAGGCCGTCCGGGGTGTCCACGGCGAAGCCGATGTGCACGTACTTCTTGCGGATCACAGCCTTGCCGCTGGGTGCCAGCGAAGCGTTGAAGTCCGGCAGTTCCTTGAGCAGATGCGCGCAAGCCTTGAGCAGCAGCGGCAGCACGGTCAGCTTGACGCCAGCTTTCTCGGCAGCGCCTTTCTGCGCAACACGGAAAGCTTCCAGGTCGGTGATGTCGGCCTGGTCGAATTGCGTGACGTGCGGGATGTTCAGCCAGCTGCGATGCAGACCCGACGCACCCAGTTGCATCAGGCGAGTCATTGGCACTTCTTCGATTTCGCCAAAACGGCTGAAATCGACTTCCGGAATCGGCGGGATGCCCGAGCCGCCGCTTGCGCCGCCTGCTGGAGCTTCCTTGGCCTTCTGCATCATGGCCTTGACGTAAACCTGAACGTCTTCTTTCAGTACGCGACCGTGCGGGCCGGTGGCGCTGACCGCGCTCAGCTCGACGCCGAACTCGCGTGCCAGCTGACGAACAGCCGGGCCTGCGTGAACCTTGGCGCCGTCTTTGGCCGGTGCGGCCGGAGCGGGTGCAGCTTCGGCTTTAGGTGCAGGAGCAGCGGCCGGAGCAGCCGCTTCAGCCTTGGCCGGTGCGGCGGCCGGTGCGCTGGCGGCAGGCGCCGGTGCAGCAGCAGGCGCTGCGCCTGCGACTTTCAGTTTCAGGATCAGGTCGCCGGTGCCGACTTCCTGGTCCAGCTTGACTTCGATGCTTTCGATAACGCCTGCGGCAGGAGACGGGATCTCCATGCTGGCCTTGTCGGACTCAAGGGTGATCAACGATTGATCAGCCGTGATGCTGTCACCGACCTTGACCATCAGTTCGATGATCTTGGCCTTGCCTGACGAACCGATGTCCGGAACATGAATGTCTTGAACGGTGGCGGCGGCAGCCGGAGCTGGCTCGGCAGCAGCGGGTGCGGCTTCGGCAGGTTTTTCAGCAGCGGCAGGGGCCGCGGCGGCTGCAGGTTCGGCAGCAGGTGCCGGCGCGGCAGAGGCTTCGCCTTCCACTTCCAGCTCGAACAGCTCGTCGCCTTCTTTCAGGCGGTCGCCCAGCTTGACCTTCATGGCCTTGATGACGCCAGCCTTGGGAGCAGGGATTTCCATGCTCGCCTTGTCCGATTCAAGCGTCAGAACGCTCTGGTCGGCTTCGATGCGATCACCGACCTTGACCATCAATTCAATGACTTCGCCTTCACCGTTGCCGATGTCGGGTACGCGAATTAACTCACTCACTATGTCTCTCCTTAGGAGAACCTGTTCACTCACGAATACGCTGGCTCAGGTACAACGAAACAGCCTGGATGCTCATTTACGATGGGTAAATTCCGCATCCTCGGCTGTTTACGCTCTGATCAGCGCTCTTGAAGCAGAGCCTTTAGCAGTCCAGTGGATTGCGTTTTTCAGGATCGATGCCGAACTTGACGATGGCTTCCGCCACGACTTTAGGTTCGATATCGCCACGATCAGCCAAGGCTTCCAGAGCTGCCAGCACAACGAAGTGGCGATCGACTTCAAAGAAGTGACGCAGCTTCTTGCGGCTGTCGCTACGGCCGAAACCGTCGGTGCCCAACACTTTGTATTCCTTGGTCGGAACCCACTGACGAATCTGGTCCGCGAACAGCTTCATGTAGTCCGTCGAGGCAATGACCGGGCCTTTGCGACCGTTGAGGCATTGCTCAACATAGCTCAGTTCCGGCTTCTGGCCCGGGTGCAGGCGGTTGTTGCGCTCTACAGCCAGACCGTCGCGACGCAGTTCGTTGAAGCTGGTCACGCTCCACACGTCAGCACCGATGTTGAACTCGTCGCGGAGAATCTTCGCCGCTTCGCGAACTTCACGCAGGATGGTGCCCGAACCCAGCAACTGGACGTGGTGCGCCGCTTCTCTGGTGTCTTCTTCGAGCAGGTACATGCCCTTGACGATACCTGCCTCGACACCGGCCGGCATTGCTGGCTGCGCGTAGGATTCGTTCATCACGGTCAGGTAGTAGAAAACGTCCTGCTGTTCTTCGAACATCAGGCGCATGCCGTCCTGGATGATCACTGCCAGCTCGTAACCGTACGTCGGGTCGAAGGTGCGGCAGTTCGGGATGGTCGATGCCAGGATGTGGCTATGACCGTCTTCGTGCTGCAGGCCTTCGCCGTTCAGGGTGGTACGACCGGCGGTGCCGCCGATCAGGAAGCCACGGGTGCGGCTGTCGCCAGCGGCCCAGGCCAGGTCACCAATGCGCTGGAAACCGAACATCGAGTAGAAGATGTAGAACGGAATCATCGGCTGATTGTGGCTGGAATACGAAGTACCGGCAGCGATGAAGGAGGACATGGCGCCCGCTTCGTTGATGCCTTCTTCGAGAATCTGGCCTTTCTTGTCTTCGCGATAGAACATCACTTGTTCTTTATCGACTGGCTCGTAGAGCTGGCCGACCGACGAGTAGATGCCCAACTGGCGGAACATGCCTTCCATGCCGAAGGTACGTGCTTCGTCAGGGATGATCGGCACGATGCGCTGACCGACTTCCTTGTCCTTGACCAGTTGCGTCAGGATGCGCACGAAGGCCATGGTGGTGGAAATTTCGCGGTCGCCCGAGCCGTCAAGGATGGCCTTGAGGGTGTCGAGTGGCGGGGTCGGCAGGTTGAAGCTCTTGGCGCGACGCTGCGGTACGAAGCCACCCAGCGCAGCACGACGCTCGCTCAGGTAACGGGCTTCGGCGCTGCCTTCTTCCGGCTTGTAGAACGGCAGGGCTTCAAGCTCTGCGTCCTTGACCGGGATGTCGAAGCGATCACGGAAGTGACGCAGGCTGTCGACATCGACCTTCTTGGTGTTGTGCGCAGTGTTTTTCGCTTCGCCGGCGCCGGTGCCATAACCTTTGATGGTCTTGGCCAGAACCACGGTCGGTTGACCCTTGTGGTTGACGGCTTCGTGGTACGCCGCGTAGACCTTGTACGGGTCGTGGCCGCCACGGTTGAGTTTCCAGATCTCGTCGTCGGACAGATCGGCAACCATGGCCTTGAGCTCAGGCGAATTGAAGAAGTGCTCGCGAACGAACGCGCCGTCCTTGGCTTTGTAGTTCTGGTATTCGCCGTCGATGACTTCGTCCATACGACGTTGCAGGATACCGTCGACGTCCTTGGCCAGCAGTGGGTCCCAGAAACGGCCCCAGATGACTTTGGTGACGTTCCATTGCGCGCCACGGAACACGCCTTCCAGTTCCTGGATGATCTTGGCGTTGCCGCGAACCGGGCCGTCGAGGCGCTGCAGGTTGCAGTTGACGACGAAGATCAGGTTGTCGAGCTTCTCGCGACCGGCCAGGGCGATGGCGCCCAGGGATTCCGGCTCGTCGGTCTCGCCGTCACCCAGGAAGCACCAGACTTTCTGCTTGCCTTCCGGAATGTAACCGCGGTGCTCCAGGTACTTCATGAAGCGCGCCTGGTAGATCGCCTGGATCGGGCCAAGGCCCATCGATACCGTCGGGAACTGCCAGAAATCCTTCATCAGCCACGGGTGCGGGTAAGAAGACAGGCCTTTGCCGTCGACTTCCTGACGGAAGTTGTTCATCTGGTCTTCAGTGATGCGGCCTTCGAGGAACGCACGGGCGTAGACGCCTGGCGATGCGTGACCCTGGAAGTAGATCAGGTCGCCGCCGTGTTCGTCGGTCGGGGCCTGGAAGAAGTAGTTGAAGCCGATGTCGTACAGGGTGGCGCTGGAGGCGAAGCTGGAGATGTGGCCGCCCAGATCCGGGTCGCCGATGTTGGTTTTGACAACCATGGCCAATGCGTTCCAGCGCACCAGCGAGCGAATGCGGCGTTCCATGAACAGGTCGCCAGGCATGCGTGCTTCGTGGGTGACAGGAATCGTGTTGCGGTATGGCGTGGTGATGGCGTACGGCAGCTGCGAACCACTACGGGTGGCCAGCTCGCCCAGACGGGTCATCAGGTAGTGAGCGCGGTCTTCGCCTTCTTTGTCGAGAACCGATTCCAGGGCGTCCAGCCATTCCTGGGTTTCGACGGGATCGAGGTCTTGCATGGCTTGCTCCAGGGCGGAAAGGCTTCCAGAATCGGTTGCCTGAGTTTGCGACTGGCCTTGTGGGCAGACGACATAAATTCTTGGATTACCGGAGGGTGGGATCCGGCGGCGTGTAGTTTTACTACAAATCGACGACGATTTCAGCCCTCCGAGTATCGGACCCAGTAGTAAAACTACAGAGAAGCGACTCAATCGCTCCTGTTGTCTTGTAACTTAAAACGTTACTGTTGATCGCTATTGAATATCTTGCAGGGAAAAAACGGATTTTTATGCTTCTAATTTGATTTTTCCAGCAATTTATAACCTTTGTTCGACAAGCGGTGCTGGCAGACGTATCTCGCCGTCATGGCGAGCGGCCGTTTGCACGCCGATCAAGGATAGACCATGAGCCTACCTTCACTGGCCGATTTTCCGGCTATTTTGCTGCCGTTGATTACCCGTGCCCGGCAAACCTGGCGCACCGCCCTGACTGAATTGTCCGCTGAAGCGCTGGCGTCTTTCGAGGCCTGGCCCGAGGCACGCCGCACGGCATTTGACCGGGTGTGCGCGGCCAGCGACTTTGTTACCGAGCAAATCTGCCGCGATCCGCAGATGCTCCTGCAACTGGCCGGTTCGGGCGAGCTGGAGCGTAGCTTTTCTGTCGGCGAGTTGCGCGGGCAAATTGCCGATGCGCTGTCGAGCGCCGTCACCGAGGACGAGCTGGGGCGTAATCTACGTCGGCAGCGCGCACGCCAGCAAGTGCGAATCATCTGGCGCGATCTGACCCGCCAGGCAGATTTGATCGAAACCTGCCGCGATCTATCGGAAATGGCCGATGCCTCGATCGACCTTGCCTACCAATGGCTCTATCCGCGCCATTGTCAGCAGTTCGGTACGCCGACCGGTCGCCATTGCGGCCTGCCGCAACAGATGGTCATTCTCGGCATGGGCAAACTCGGCGCGGTCGAGCTGAACCTGTCGTCGGACATCGACCTGATTTTTGCCTACCCGGAAGGCGGCGAGACGGTCGGCACCAAGCGTGCATTGGACAATCAGGAGTTTTTCATTCGCCTGGGCCAGCGGCTGATCAAGGCGCTGGACCCGGTGACGGTTGACGGCTTTGTGTTCCGCGTTGACATGCGCCTGCGGCCCTACGGTTCATCCGGGGCGCTGGTGCTCAGCTTCAATGCGCTGGAGCAGTATTACCAGGATCAGGGCCGCGACTGGGAACGCTACGCGATGATCAAGGCGCGGGTGGTCGGCGGTGATCTGGCGGCGGGTGCCGAATTGCTGGAAATGCTGCGCCCGTTTGTGTATCGCCGCTACCTGGATTTCTCGGCCATCGAAGCGCTGCGCACCATGAAGCAGCTGATTCAGCAGGAAGTGAAACGCAAGGGCATGGCGGAAAACATCAAGCTGGGTGCCGGCGGAATTCGCGAAGTCGAGTTTATCGCCCAGGCATTCCAGTTGATCCACGGTGGCCGCGACCTGAGCCTGCAACAGCGTCCGCTGTTCAACGTGCTGAAAACCCTCGAAGGGCAGGGCTATCTGCCTTCGGCGGTGACCGAAGAGCTGCGCGAAGGCTACGAATTTCTGCGTTACACCGAGCACGCCATTCAGGCGATTGCCGACCGCCAGACGCAAATGCTGCCTGACAACGAGCAGGATCAGGCGCGCATCGCCCTGATCATGGGCTTTGCCGACTGGGCCAGCTTTCACGAGCGCCTCATGTACTGGCGCAGCCGGGTGTCCTGGCATTTTCGTCAGGTCATCGCCGATCCCGATTCTGATCCGGACGACGAGCTGCAGGACGACAGTGAAGTGGTTGTGGGCGGCGAGTGGCTGCCCTTGTGGGAAGAGTCCCAGGATGAAGACGCAGCAGGCCGTCAGTTGTTGCAGGCAGGTTTTGTCGATACCGGCAAAGCGCTGAAAAGTCTGGCCGACCTGCGCAGCAGTCCGAATCTGCGCTCGATGCAGCGCCTGAGCCGTGAACGTCTGGATGCCTTCATTCCCCGGCTGCTGGCGCAGGCGGTGGAGCATGAAAAGCCCGATCTGGTGCTGGAACGGGTGTTGCCGTTGGTGGAGGCCGTTGCCCGGCGTTCGGCGTATCTGGTGCTGCTCACTGAAAACCCTGATGCGCTGCGCCAGTTGCTGACCCTGTGCGCTGCCAGCCCATGGATCGCCGAACAAATCGCGCGCTTCCCGCTGCTGCTCGATGAGCTGCTCAATGAAGGTCGTCTGTTCAATCCGCCGTTGGCACCGGAACTGGCGGCTGAGCTGCGTGAGCGGCTGGTGCGTATTCCTGAGGACGACCTCGAGCAGCAAATGGAGGCCCTGCGCCACTTCAAGCTGGCGCACAGCCTGCGGGTCGCGGCTTCCGAGATATCCGGCAGCCTGCCATTGATGAAAGTCAGTGATTACCTGACCTGGCTGGCCGAAGCGATTCTGGATCAGGTGCTGGCCCTGGCCTGGCGCTACAGCGTGGCCCGTCACGGCACGCCTTCCCGGCCCGACGGCACATTGTGCGATCCGGGTTTCGTGATTGTCGGTTATGGCAAGGTCGGCGGTATCGAGCTGGGTCATGGCTCTGATCTGGACCTGGTGTTCATTCATGACGGAGATTTGCAGGCCGAGACCGACGGGGCCAAGCCGATCGACAGTGCGCAGTTTTTCACCCGGCTGGGGCAGAGAGTGATCCATTTGCTGACCACGCAGACCAACTCCGGTCAGTTGTATGACGTCGATATGCGCCTGCGCCCGTCCGGTGCATCGGGGCTGCTGGTCAGTTCATTGGGTGCCTTCGCCCGCTATCAGGCCAATGAAGCCTGGACCTGGGAGCATCAGGCGCTGGTCCGCGCGCGGGTGCTGACCGGCAGTCGTGATGTGGGTGAGCAGTTCGAGAAAGTCCGGGCCGATGTGCTGGGTCGCGAACGTGATCTGGACACGCTGCGCGCCGAAGTCAGCGAGATGCGCGCGAAGATGCGTGACAACCTCGGCACCCGGCTGACGGCGGCGGGCAGGGCGGCCAATGCCTTCGAGGCGTCGGTGCCATTCGACCTCAAGCAGGACGCCGGTGGTATCGTCGATATCGAATTTATGGTGCAATACGCCGCCTTGGCGTGGTCCAGAGAGCATCCTGTGCTGCTGCAATACACCGATAACATCCGGATTCTCGAAGGGCTTGAAGAGGCCGGACTGTTGCCGGATGTGGACGCCAGCCTGTTGCGCGAAGCCTACAAGGCGTATCGCTCGGCGGCGCACCGTCAGGCCCTGCAGAAACAGGCGGGCGTGGTCGGCGGCGATCAGTTTCATGCCCAGCGGCGTGAGGTGATGCGGATCTGGGCGCAAATGGGGTTGAGCTGAGCCGCAAGGCAACGCCGTATTCCGCTGCGCCGCTATATAAAGCTATGACAGGGAGGCGACAGGTTGTGTGGGAATGTCACGCAGTCTGCTCGGCCTCCCTGATCGTTTCTGGTCGTTTTTGGATGAAGCATGAAAATTCTGATCGTTGGGCCTAGCTGGGTCGGTGACATGGTGATGGCGCAAACGCTGTTCCAGTGCCTGAAACAGCGCCATCCCGAGTGCGAAATCGACGTGTTGGCCCCTGAATGGAGCCGTCCGATACTGGAGCGCATGCCAGAGGTTCGCGCTGCGCTCAGTTTTCCGCTTGGTCACGGTGCGCTTGAACTGGCGACCCGTCGGCGCATCGGCAAGTCCCTCGCTGGCCAGTACGACCAGGCCATTCTGCTGCCCAACTCGCTGAAATCCGCGCTGGTGCCGTTTTTCGCCGGTATCCCGAAACGCACCGGCTGGCGCGGTGAATTTCGTTACGGCCTGCTCAATGACGTGCGCACCCTGGACAAGCAGCGCTACCCGCTGATGATCGAGCGTTTCATGGCGATGGCCTTCGACAAGGGCACCGAGCTGCCACGTCCTTACCCTCAGCCCAGCCTGCGCATCGACTCCACGACGCGCGATGCGGCCTTGAGCAAGTTTGGCCTTAGCCTCGACCGTCCGGTGCTGGCGCTGTGCCCTGGCGCCGAGTTCGGCGAGTCCAAGCGCTGGCCTGCCGAGCACTACGCGCAAGTGGCCGAAGCCAGCATTCGTGAAGGCTGGCAGGTCTGGCTGTTCGGTTCTAAAAAAGATCATCCGGTCGGTGAGAGCATTCGGCAGGAACTGATCCCCGGCCTGCGTGAAGAGTCCGTCAACCTCAGCGGTGACACCTCGCTGGCCGAGGCCATCGACCTGCTGTCGTGTGCCGACGCCGTGGTGTCCAACGATTCGGGCCTGATGCATGTGGCCGCCGCGCTGAATCGCCCGCTGGTGGCGGTCTACGGTTCCACATCGCCAGGCTTCACGCCGCCGCTGGCCGACGAAGTCGAAGTGGTCCGCCTGGGCCTGGAATGCAGCCCCTGTTTCGAGCGTACCTGCCGTTTTGGCCATTACAACTGCATGCGTCTGCTTGAGCCGGACGCCGTGATTCAGGCTCTGACCCGCCTGAGCAGCACTCCGGTCGAGGTCGCCTGATTTTGCGGGTACTGCTGATCAAGACGTCTTCACTGGGTGATGTGATCCATGCCTTGCCGGCGCTGACCGATGCGGCCCGGGCGTTGCCCGGCATCCGCTTTGACTGGGTGGTCGAGGAAGGTTTCGCCGAGATTCCCGCCTGGCATCCGGCGGTCGATGCGGTCATCCCGGTCGCGATCCGCCGCTGGCGCAAAAACCTCTGGCAAACCTTCCGCTCAGGCGAATGGCGGCGCTTCAAGGCGCATGTCCGCGAGCAGCGTTACGATCTGGTGATCGACGCTCAAGGCCTGTTCAAGAGTGCCTGGCTGACGCGCTACATCGATGCGCCGGTGGCGGGTCTGGACCGCGATTCGGCACGTGAGCCGGTGGCCAGTCGCTTTTATGACCGTGCCTTGCCGGTGGCACGCGGGCAGCATGCCGTCGAACGGCTGCGTCAGTTGTTTGCCCAGGCGCTGGGCTATCCGCTGCCGTCCGGCATGGGCGATTACGGGCTCAAGCCACTGGCGGCTCTGGACGACACGTTGCAGGCACCGTTTGTGCTGTTTTTGCACGGTACAACGTGGGACACCAAGCATTGGCCCGAGCTTTACTGGCGTCAACTGGCCGAATTGATGGCCGCACGTGGCTTGCATGTGCAGTTGCCGTGGGGCAATCCGACCGAAAAAGCGCGTGCCGAACGCATCGCCGAAGGTCTGGAGAGCGCCCATGTGCTGCCGAAACTGAACCTGGCGGGCGTCGCGCGGGTACTGGCCAGCGCGCAGGCCTGCGTAGCGGTCGATACCGGCATCGGGCACCTGGCCGCAGCGCTGGATGTGCCGACTGTCTCTCTCTTCGGCCCGACCAATCCGGGCCTGACCGGGGCCTACGGCAAGTCGCAGGTGCATCTGGCCAGCGACTATCCGGGCTGCACGCCGTGCCTGCAAAAGAAATGCACCTACCAACCGAGCGCCGACGATCAGCGCCGGTTCGACCTTAAGCGCGAGTGGCCGTTGTGCTTCACTCGCTTGAATCCCGAGCGAGTAGCGAGCCAACTGGGCGCGCTGTTGCTGGCAAAGGAACCTGGCTAATGCAACTGGCTTTTGTACTCTACAAATACTTTCCATTTGGCGGCCTGCAACGCGATTTCATGCGCATTGCGCTGGAATGTCAGCAGCGCGGCCATCAAATTCGCGTTTACACGCTGATCTGGGAAGGCGACGTGCCGCCCGGTTTTGAAGTGCTGGTGGCTCCGGTCAAGGCGTTCTTCAATCACCGGCGCAACGAAAAGCTCACTGCGTGGATGGAAGCGGACCTGGCTGTACGCCCGGTGGACCGTCTGATCGGTTTCAACAAGATGCCAGGGCTGGACGTGTATTACGCCGCTGACGGTTGTTTCGAGGACAAGGCGCAAAACCTGCGCAGCCCGCTGTATCGCAAGTGGGGACGTTATCGCCATTTCGCCGATTACGAGCGCGCCGTGTTCGCCAGGGACTCGAAAACCCAGGTCTTGATGATCTCCGAAGTGCAGCAACCGCTGTTCATCAAACATTACGACACCCCGTTGTCGCGCTTCCACCTGTTGCCACCGGGCATTTCCCAGGACCGTCGCGCACCGCCAGACGCTGCCGCCATTCGCGCCGACTTTCGCAAGGAGTTCGGCCTTGCCGACGATGACCGGTTATTGGTGCAAATCGGCTCCGGTTTCAGGACCAAGGGCGTAGATCGCAGCCTGAAAGCACTTGCGGCTTTGCCGGCAAACATGAAGAAACACACTCGCTTGTTTGTAATCGGCCAGGACGACCCCAAAGTATTCCAGTTGCAGAGCGCTGCGCTGGGGTTGGGCGATCAGGTGACGTTCATGAAAGGGCGCAGCGATATTCCGCGCTTCCTGCTCGGTGCCGACTTGCTGATCCACCCGGCCTACAACGAAAACACCGGCACGGTATTGCTCGAAGCACTGGTGGCCGGGCTGCCGGTACTGGTCAGCGCAGTGTGTGGTTACGCCCATTATATTGCCGAGGCCGATTGCGGGCGGGTTCTGGATGAGCCGTTCGATCAGGTGCAGCTCAATCGCTATTTGACCGACATGCTTCAGGATGATGCTGCGCGCAGCGCCTGGAGTCGCAACGGTCTGGCCTTTGCTGACACAGCAGACCTTTACAGCATGCCGCAACACGCTGCGGATGTGATTCTGGCGGAGCACTATTGATGAAGTTGTTCCTTGCTGAACCGTTCAAGAGCCTGTGGGCCGGGCGCGATGCATTCGCCGAGGTCGAGGGCCTGAGCGGTGAGGTCTACCGCGAGCTGGAAGGACGTCGCACGCTGCGCACCGAAGTTGACGGGCGTGGCTACTTCGTCAAGATCCACCGCGGCATCGGCTGGGGCGAAATTGCCAAGAACCTGGCAACCGCCAAATTGCCGGTGCTGGGGGCGGGCAAGGAATGGGACGCTATCGAGCGTCTGCATGAGGTCGGTGTGCCGACCATGACCGCTGTGGCGTATGGCGAGCGTGGCAGCAACCCCGCCGCGCAGCACTCGTTTATCGTCACCGAAGAGTTGGCACCGACCACCAGCCTGGAGGACGTCAGCCTCAACTGGCGCACCGAGCCACCCGAGCCGCGCCTGAAAAGGGCGTTCATTGCCGAAGTCGCCAGACTGGTCGGGATGATGCACCGGGCGGGCGTCAACCATCGCGATTGTTACATCTGTCATTTTCTGTTGCACACCGACAAGCCGGTGACCGCTGACGATTTCAGGCTGTCGGTTATCGATCTGCACCGTGCTCAGACCCGTCGGGCGATCACGCCACGCTGGCGCAACAAGGACCTTGCGGCGCTGTACTTTTCGGCGCTGGACATCGGCCTGACCCGTCGCGACAAACTGCGTTTTCTCAAGGATTATTTCCAGAAGCCATTGCGCGAAATACTGCTCAAGGAAGCCGCGCTGCTGACCTGGCTGGATAAAAAAGCCGACAAGTTGTATCAGCGTAAAGTGCGCTACGGGGATGCGCTCTGATGGCGGGTTGGAACCTTGAGCCCGAGTACACTTCTCTGGCGCGGGACTTCGGAAGCCTGGACGCCGTGTTCGCCTTGCAGGGCCAGCAGTTGACCCGTGATCCGCTTTCCGATGTCATCCGTGTCGAGCGTGCCGGCGTCTACTATTTCGTCAAACGCTACGTGGGCGCGGGCAAAGGCCTGCGCCGTTACATGGGCAAGCCCAGAGTCAAGTCCGAGTGGCAGAACCTCAAGCGCTTCGCCAAATGGGGCATTCCCACGGCCGAAGTTGTGGCCTGGGGGCTGGAGCGCAACGGCGCAGCGTACGATCGTGGCGCACTGATCACGCGTGGCTTGCCGAACACCGAAGACTTGTCGGCGCTGGCGCAACGCAAGGACCCGCGACTGGCCGATCGCCAGTGGGTCGATGGCATCAGCCGTCAGTTGGCGGCTTATACCCGGATCATGCACGACAACCATTTCACACATAACGATTTGAAATGGCGCAATCTGCTGGTCGATAACGAAGACAGACTGTTTTTCATCGATTGCCCCAACGGCGCATTCTGGTGGAGCTTCATGCTGCGCTACCGGATCACCAAAGATCTGGCGTGCCTGGACAAGGTTGCCAAGTATCATCTGTCGGCCACCCAGCGCCTGCGCTTCTATTTGCAGTACCGTCAGCGAGCGCGTTTGAACGCCGCCGACAAAAAACGAATTCGACACATCGTCAGCTTTTTCGAGGGCCGTGAATGAGCGTTTTTATTGCCAGTGCCGATCAGCCTTTGCTGATGCGTCACGACCTGGCTGATTTTGAATCGCTTTGGAATATCCGGCTCGATGCAGTCGATGAGCCCAACACCGGTCGAGGTGGCTGGAGCAGTGTGTTTCGCCTTGATCTGGACGGCCAGGGTTTCTACCTCAAGCGCCAGAGCAATTACCTGACGCACACGTTGCATCACCCGTTTGGCGAGCCTTCGTTTTCGCGTGAGTTTCGTAATATCAGCCGCTACCGCAAGCTGGGTATTCCGGCGCTGCAAGCGGTGTTTTACGGCGAGCGCAAGGTCGATGGCGAGCGCCGTGCAATCCTGATGACCCGCGCGCTGGATGGCTGGACCGATCTCGATGAGCTGTTGCAGCAATGGAGCGCGCTGGCCTCGGAGCAGCGTTCGGGGATACTTCAGGCCTGTGGTCTTCTTGCACGTACGCTGCATGGTGCGGGGCAGGTGCACGGCTGCTTCTACCCCAAGCATATTTTTCTTCAGGCGGTTGGCGCGGGCTATCAGGCGCAGTTGATCGATCTTGAGAAAACGCGCCCGGTGATCTTCGGCAAGCGTGACCTGGCCAGGGATCTGGAGCCGCTGCTGCGGCGTGCCCAGGTATGGAATGACGCCGAGCGGCGCGAGCTGTTGGCGGCTTATCTGCAAGCCACGCCCGACAGCCTGCTGGTCGACGCCTGGAGCGGGCGTCTGGGCAAGCGCAGCGCTCACAAACGTGACCTTCAACACCGATGATTTCAACACCGACGATAAAGAGACCCGTTGATGCGCTTGTCTGAACTCAAGAACGCGGGACGCACCCCCGAGTTGCCGATGAGCCTGACGCTGGCCGATGCGGCCGGCCCGGCCGAGTTGCAATTGCTGAGCTTGCTGCGCGTGTTGCCGGGGCAGCGTTATGTGGGTGCCGGTGTGTGGCGAGGCAGAACCGTGCTGGCAAAACTGCTGGTTGGCGACAAGGCCGCCCGGCACTTTCAGCGTGAACTGGCCGGGGTGCGTCTGCTTGCCGAGCAAGGCTTGACCACACCGCTGTTGCTGGCCGACGGCTTGCAGGAAGGCGAAGGTGGCTGGCTGTTGTTCGAGTTTCTGGAGCAGGCGTCAAGTTTGGGCGATGCCTGGACTGAGGTTCAGGAACTGCCGCCTCTGGCCGACGAGCAGCAAGCGGTGCTCGGCGAGGCGCTGACCGCCATCGCTCAGCAGCACGCCAAAGGCTTGTGGCAGGAAGATCTGCACCTGGACAATCTGCTGCGTCATAAGGGGCAGCTGTACCTGATTGATGGGGCGGGTATTCGCGCTGAGCAGGCCGGCAAGCCGTTGTCGCGGCAAAAGGTGCTGGAAAACCTCGGGGTATTCTTTGCTCAGTTGCCCAAGGCTTTCGAGCCGTTCACGGAAGAGCTGCTGGTGCATTATCTGCTGAGCAACGGCGAACATGGTTTGCCGATGGAGGCGCTGCAACGGCAGATCGACAAGGTTCGCAGCTGGCGGCTCAAGGATTTTCTCGGCAAGACCGTGCGCGATTGCAGCCTGTTCAGCGTCGAGGACACCGCATCGGTGTTTCGCGCCATTCGCCGCAACGAAGAAGCGGCTATGCTGCCGGTGCTTGAGCAGGCTGACGCCTTGCTCGGCAAAGGGCACTTGTACAAGACCGGTGGCGCGGCGAGCGTGGGGCGGGTCGAGGCCAGCGGTCGCACGCTGGTCATCAAACGTTACAACATCAAGAATTTCAGCCACTGGCTCAAGCGCTTCTGGCGCCCGAGTCGCGCCTGGCATTCGTGGCGCGAAGGCAATCGCCTGATGTTTCTCGGCATCGCCACGCCCAAACCGCTGGCGGTTCAGGAGCGGCGCTTCCTTGGTTTGCGCAGCAAAGCCTGGCTGGTCACCGAGTTTATCGACGGGCCGGACATCATCGAGCGCTTCGCGCCCTATGTCGAAAGCGGTGATGCACCTGAGGCCGAGTTGCTGGCCCTGGACACGCTGTTCGCACAACTTATCCAGGCGCGCATCAGCCATGGCGACTTCAAAGGGCACAACCTGTTCTGGCACAAGGACCGCTGGGCGATGATCGACCTGGATGCCATGCAACAGCACAGTTCGCAATCGTCCTTTGCAGCAGCCTACGCGCGTGACCGGGCGCGCTTCATGCGTAACTGGCCAGTGCACAGCGCGCTGCACCAGAAGCTGGAGCAGCGCTTGCCGAAGATCGAGCCGGCCTGAGGCTGAGGCTGCGCGTCAGCCTACCCGCGTCAGGTTCATCTCCTCCAGCGCCGCTACCAGCGCGTCCATGTCATCAAAGGGTTTGAGGTGGATGCGCGGCCAGCGCACGCGCTCCAGGTACAGCTTGCCCTCGGCATTGACCAGCACCGGCGTGCGGTGAATCCAGGTGTCGCGAGCGCGGTGGACAATGGTCAGCAGATTGCCCTCACTCTCTTCCACCAGAAACAATCCCGGTCTGGCCAGTCGCTGTTCGAGGGTAACAGGCTGGGGTGGCCGAATGGCATCCTTCGCACGCGGTATTTCTATCTCCACTCGATAATCGCCTTTGATGTGTACTTTGGTTCTCGAGATGTCTGCCGAGACCAGCTCCCCCAGGTCGTGCATGACACCCTTCGACTGCCCCGGTGCCACGTCGATAACCCGCAGGCCGATGCCGCCTTCCAGCTCGGCGATACCAGGCACGACGCCTTGATAGACATTGGAATGGCTGTTGCCGACCAGCGCGATCCACTTGTGTGAGCCCATGACGTCCTGATGCCTGCGCAGGGTGCGCGACGCAAAGTAGTTCATCATTTGCTGACGGGTGATTGAACCATCGTTGTCAAGGCCACTAAGGTGGTAGCTGGCTGCGCAGTCGATGGCGCGGACTTCCATGCCGTGCTGCTGCGCCTTGATGACCAGTTGCTCAAAGGTGTAAACCTTGTCCGGGTCGGTGCGATGGCCCCGATCCAGCACTTTCAGGTCGTGAAGCAGGGTTTTGCTCATTTGCCCGGTTTCGAAAAATCGATCCAGATCCGCCTGGTGCAAGTCGGTGAGCAAGTGCTCCATGTACAGCGTTCGTACGTTTTGCTGCGACAGCAACGGCAGGTTGTCGATGATCATTTTCTTGCTGGCGACCGAAAAATGCGACTCGCCGATCACGATGCCATCGGTGTGCTGGTACAGCGTTTCAAACAGCTGCGCCGTGGTCGTCCGAGGGTTGACGGCCGGCATCGTCGGACGAGGCGGCAACTGTACAGCGCTGATCAAGGCCGCATCCTGTTGCAGCTTTTTGCGGTGCAGGGCGAATACGTTGCGAACAGTTTCGTACTGGCTTTCTTCAAAGAAATACTCCATGTCGAGCCCCCTTCTTTCGAAGTTCGCCAGCGTATGAAGCGTTGTTCGAGTGTCCAGTGGCATCTCATAGACAGGGTCGGTCAGGGATTGCTGGATTGCCGTCATCGGGCTGTCTGCGGGCCAGTCCTCAGGCGCGATCCACCGCCAGGCACCGTCCTCGTCACGGATGAATCCGTACTGGCCGGCCCAGCGTTCGCCCCCGGCACCGGCAGATTGGCCCCTCAGTTCTCTGAGCAGCATGTCGTCCAGTTTGGTACCGTGCGGGTGAGGCGCCTGGGGCACAATCAGCGTCGGATCGGAAAACGCAATCGTGAAGTCGCAGCGGGCCTGCGTGCCCTCGCGTGGCAGTTCGCCTGTGCCTTTAGTGATGCGCGTCGGCCGGCCTGCCGGGATGTCGCGGACATGCACACTGACCACGCCCTGCATTTCGGCAATGCCTAATACCCCGTCGTGGGTCGTGGCCAGCTTCTGGTCGAGCAAGGCAACCCAGCGTTTTGTCGGCGCGGATGCGACATCGCTGCTGATGAGCGTATGGCCGAAAAAATTGCTCATTTTTTGTACTGCAGTCGTGTCGTTGGCTGCGCTCAATACCGGATGGTCCAGAAACGGGTAGCTGATCGACGAGCTGAACGGTCGCACCTCGATACCATAGCGATGCGCTGCCTTGATGAGGTGGTAATAGTCGTAGTCGGTGCTGGAATTGTTCAGCGTCCCGCGGTTGAGATCGTGCAGGTAATGCTTGAGTTCGTGCGAGCCTGAACGGCTCTTTTTGCCCAGTTGACGATACCTGGCCAGTTTAGACAGGTGCTTGTCGGTCAGCAGGTGCTCGATATACAAAACCTCGACACGCTGTTCGGCCAGCAGCGGCATGTTGAGTAACAGCAGCCGTTTGCTGGCGACCGACTTCGGTGCTTCACTCAAGACCAGGCCGTTACCCTGCGCGAAGACATGTTCAATCAGGGTGTCGATGGCAACAGGTGGCGTCAGCGGAGGCAATTGCGGCTTTGGCGGCGGAGAAAAACCGGCGAAAAATGTCCGGGCATCCTCATAAAGCTTTTCCCTGCGCGCCACAAAACTCTGACGCAGATCCACGAAATAGCTCTCAAAGTAAGACTCCATGCCAATCCCGGTCGGGTCGTAGGGCTTGTTGCTCAACACGACATCAAGGCCTGCCTGCATGGCGGCCGGCATTTCGTAGTCGCTCGGAATCGAGCCTGTGCTGGAGCCCGGTGTTTCTTCGGGCAGGTGGGCATGGCTGGAGTCACCTACGCCACCGCCACGCAGACGTCGACGGGCGACAAGCTGCCATTGCCCCTGTTCATCTAGGCGCACCGGCTGCTGGCCAAAAAAGGCGAACGGGTTTTCTGGATCGACAATCTGCCAGCCGCGCAGATGTGTGTCGTAATGGACTTGAAAGGTTCTACCGGACAGCTCGACATAGTGCCGGCCGTTGACCACGCACACGCCTTCTGCATGGCCGGCGACGATACGCGGCACGTCATGCAGGGAAAGGTTGACTGCCAGCTCGATCCGCAGGCCCGAGGGTGCACGAGGCGCAAGGTTGGGCGAGGGGAGCAGGGGTTGCCAGGCACCGCCCGCCTGCCGCGCTGCAAACTGGCCGGTTGCCTTGGGTGGCGCTGATGAGCGATTGGGTACCTGGAAAACCGCAGCGTGTCCGTTGGCATTGGGCCTGCTGATCAGAAATACCTGCTCCTGCAGTTCCACCGGGTACAGGTCCTCGTAGTGCGGCAATGACGACTTTCGCTGGAACGAGCGCAGCACCGGGGCTGACTCACGACCGTGCTCAAGGTGATGCAACACGCCGCCAAACCCTTTCAGGCCGACCAGCAGGTCGCTGCCAGCCCCTATTCCATTGAACAGCGCGGACAGCATGTACGCCGTAGCGCGTCCGTGTTCACCTTCGGTCAGGGCCTTGATTGCGCGCCCGCTGTCATGCAACGACAGCAGGCTGCCGACGGCAAAGCTTGCCGGCGGGAAGGGTAGCGTCAGCGCAGTGGCGATGATCTCGACGCTGACCCAGATCAACTGGTTCAACATGTCATTGCGCCCGGTGGTGGTTTCTTCCACGTCACGCAGCCTGCGCTCGAGCGGCCTGTTGAAACAGGTGTCGGCGAAGTCTGAAATGAATGCCTTGGGAATGACCGGAGGCTTGTTGGCCTTGCCCTGCTGCATGTCGCGAAGGAAGAACGACAAGGTGCGTCGCGCCTTGATCCGGCAGCGATCCTTGTAGTAGTCGATCATGCCGTCGCTATCGAGCGAGCGCACAAAGGCGCTGAACAGGCGAAACTCGATACCGTCAGGCGCCTGCGGCGTGTAGAGCAGCGCGGCATGACGAATCTGTGTCGGCAGGATCACCAGGCAGCCCTGCACGGTTTCCACGTGCGTGAGTAGCGGGCTGGGGATGACCAGTTGATCGACGCCGTTCAGCCCCGAGGCGATAAGCGGTTTATCCACATGCACCTGCAAAGGGTAAAGCGGGTACTGCTCCCGTGATGCCGGATCGTTCAGGTGCGCGTTATCCAGCGACTGCTTCAGCCAGGCATATTGCGCTGCCTCGATATGCCCCTTCAGCACGCTGCGCAGTGCTGCGGCCTTCATCTGCAACTGAGTGATCAGCGTACTGATCTGGCGGCGATAGGCATAACCCTCGCTTTCGGGGTTGAGCAGCGTGCTTCGGATCAGGGCAATGTAGTCATCGGCCAGCCACTGGCCGCGCACCGAGCCTGCAACGGCGGCGGGTGACAACGCGCTCAGGTCAATGCCATCCGGGCCGCTGAAGGTTGCCTGTGTGTCGGCGGAGGTGCGAACAGGGTCGATGCTGTCGTTATAACCATTGAGCAGCATGTCTGTGTACGTCAGCGATTCGCGCTCGCTGGTGATTACGATCAGGTCCGGGTCTACGTTTGCGGCGGGTACGTTCAGCAGTTGGGCGATCTGCTGGCTGGCACGCTGATGAACGTAATTCTTGAAGGGCTGAACCTGCGTGTGCGGCTGGGCCTGATAGTGACCGAGTGCGCCGCCAATGGCTTCTTCAAGAGCCTGCAGTTCCCGGCGCTGAGCGCGGGTGGCGCGTAGATACCAATCCGGGGTGTGGCGGGCCTGTTCGGAGAGCATTACGCGCGTTTGTTCGTCGGTGAAGCCGCGCAAGGCCGTCTCACAGTCCGGGTGGTCAATGAACTGCAGAAAATCTTTCTCTGGCTGAGGTTTGAGCGCCAATGCGGCCAGCTTTTGCTCCAGTTCCGGGCGGGCGCTGACTTCCACCTGGTCGAGCAGGTAGGCAGTCATCGCCGGCGATGCGCTCCAGCCGACCACTTCATGGAGCAATTGGGTTTCAGTGTCGAATGCCTTGAAGGGCTGCCCTGGAGCGTCCATCGCGACCATGATCAGTCTTTCGGTTCGGCCCTGGGCGTCCTGCTTACGGAACGCGAGCAGTCTGGCCATCACGTTATGGCCGTTCAGGCGGATTTGCTGCACGCACAGCGCCGGGTCTGACGCGCCCTGTGTCGGGCTTGCCAGTTGGGCAACGATGGCAAAATCCTCAGGCTGAATGTGCCCCTGCATCTTTGCCGCCCAGCCCTGCGCAGTCAGCCGGGTTCTGGCCAGGGCGCGCAGCAGTTGCTGGCTGTGTTCCTGCTGATAGGCCGCCTGTTGAAACTCGCCAAAGACCGCCCGCAGGTCCAGTTCATCGATCAATCCGGCAAGGTACGCCGGGTTCAGGGGGGCGTAAGCGGCGTCCAGCGGTTTGTCATTCAGGGCGATGACGGTCTGCTCAAGGAAGTCCGAGCCTGCGACCTCGTCGTCGGGGTGCAGGCCGTAAAGCGCCAGTTCGACCAGCGAGCGTGTCATCAGGTAGGTTTTATCGGTGGACGGCAGCGTGCGGCGGGTTGCGATGGTCAACGCTCGCGGGTGCAGATCATGGCCCAGGTCATTGGCCAGCCGGGTGCGCAAATGGGCTTCGGCAAATTGCTCTGGAGAGGCTGCGCTGCCCAGCACGCTGAGCATGGCGGCATGCGCGTCGTCGTAGCGTCGCAGGTGATCAGCGTAGGTTTGCAGATCGGCCTCGCTGGCGATTTTCAGCCAGTCCGGCATGTCCCTGTGGTACTGACGTTGCCGATTGGTCAGTTCTCGCAGCTCGAGCATGTAGGCGGGGCCGAGCAGACCGCGCATATCGATGGCTTTCTGAATCAGCCCCCGACGTGCTTCCCGGTCCTCGACATCCGGTCGCTCACACGCATGGCGAATGTCGTTGCGCTGCTTATTCAGCAGGCGATCCAGGGCATGCATGAAAGGGGCGGTGGTGACTGCCTGTAATTGCAGGTCAGCAGCCGTGAACGGCTCCAGGTACAGATCGGCTTCCTGGCTGATCGTGAAGAGTGGGTCTTGATGATCCTGTTCCAGCGTATTCAGAAGAGCATCCTGCAACGTCGGCGTATTGAGCCAGCGCGCCACGGTCGCGAGCATCAGGTCCTGGGTGGCAAAGCCGATGATGCCAAGCCCCGGCAGCATCAGCAGCGTACGCTCCTGTTCCTGGGATATGGCCAGCACCCCGGCCATTTCGACGTGTTCGTCATCATGTAACTGCACGTGCAGCGAAGCGTAAGTGAGCGCCGGGCTTTGCGGCTGCCCGGACGAGTCTGGCAGGCAGGCCAGATAGCCGCTCTCCAGATCACGTTCGTGAATCCTGACACTGGCTTCATCACGCAAGGCCCGCTGCAAGGCAGGCACAAGGCGGTCACGGCGGCTTTCAGCGGTTTCGCCAGGGGCTGTCCAGTAGTCGTCGATCTGTTGCAGCAGGCTGAATATTTCCAGCTCCCGTTCGGAAGCGTCGGATCCGCCAAGCGCAGTCAACAGCGCTTCACTGGGGCCGGGCTGCGTTTCAAGCTCGCTGGCCAGAAGAGTGCGCAGTTCATCAAGCCTTTTCAGGGCGGCCGATGCCGCAGGCCAGGTATCGGCAGGTGTCAGCGGTGTAGGCGTTATAGCCAAAGGGGGCAGTTTTTGTGTCATGACGAGTTTCCCATTGCGCGCTTCGGGCGCTGAGGTTTGAGCGACGACCTGAAGGCCGGCGACGATGGGCCTCAATTAATCAGAAGCAACGGGCGGCAAGTCATAGATAGTTATTGGCGTTGATAAAGCGACCTTTCCTACACCGTCTGGCGGGCACCCCGAGCGACATTTCAGCCCGTCGAGCCAATCCTCGGCCATTACGTTATAATCCCGCCCTTTAGCTGCCCTCAGCCCGCTGTGCGGGGGCACACCTTTTCTCGGGCGCGATGCGCCTGCATGCAGACTAAAGAGGCTAGACCCTAGTGGCATTGACGATCCTTGGCCTGTCCGGCGCCCTTAGCCATGATCCTTCCGCAGCGCTTTACATTGACGGCAAGCTGATAGCAGCGGCCGAAGAAGAGCGCTTCGTTCGTGATAAACACGCAAAGAACCGCATGCCCTACGAGTCTGCGAAGTTCTGTCTGGAACAGGCAGGCATCAAGCCTTCGGACGTCGATGTGGTCGCGATTCCGTTCGCCCCGATCAGCCTGTTTGGCAAGGCGCGCTGGCACTACGCCAAGCGTTACTGGTACGCCCCGGATCGCGCACTCGACGCGCTGCTGATGGGCAACCGCCGTTACAAGCGCTATCGCAACAAGATCGTCTGGTGCCTCGAGCAACTGGGCTTCGACCCGAAAAAAATCAAGATCGAGCCCGTCGAGCACCACCTGGCCCACGCCTCCAGCGCCTACCACTGCTCCGGTTTCACCGAGAAAACCGCGATCATGGGCATCGACGGCAAGGGCGAATACGCCACCACCTTCTTTGGCTACGGCGAAAACGGCAAGATCCACAAGATCAAGGAATTCTTCGATCCGGATTCGCTGGGCGGCCTGTACGGCGCGATCACCGAATTCCTCGGTTTCGAGATGCTCGATGGCGAATTCAAGGTCATGGGCATGGCGCCTTATGGCGATGCCAGCAAGTATGACTTTTCGCGTCTGGCCACCTTCGAGAATGGTGAACTGATCATCAACACCGAACTGGCCAACGTCATCGGCCTGCGTCGCTACAAAGAGAACGGCAAGGGTTTCTACTTCTCGCCCAAGCTGATCGAATGGCTGGGCCCGAAACGTGTGGGCGATGTGGCCGACGAGCCTTACATCCATTACGCCGCCAGCATGCAGGCGCTGTTCGAAAAACTCGCCTTGCAGATGATGGACCATTATCTGGGTGACATCCTCAAGGAAACCGGCAAGATCGCCTTCGCCGGGGGCTGTGCGCTGAACGTCAAGCTCAATCAGCGCATCATCGCCCGTCCGGAAGTCAAGGAACTGTTCGTCCAGCCTGCGTCAGGTGATGCCGGCACGGCAGTCGGCGCCGCAGCTTATGTGTCGCACGCCCGTGGCGTGCCGGTCGAGAAGATGGAACACGTCTACCTCGGCCCTTCGTACAGCAACGAAGACGTGATTGCTGCCTGTGCCCGCCACCCGAGCAAGCCGGTCTGGCGCCAGATCGACAACACGCCGCAGCGCATCGCTGAAATCATGGTCAAGGGCAACCCGGTTGCCTGGTTCCAGGGCCGCATGGAGTTTGGTCCGCGCGCGCTGGGCGGTCGTTCGATCATCGGTTGCCCGAGCGTGGCCGGCGTGGCCGACCGCATCAACCATCAAATCAAGTTCCGCGAGCGCTGGAGGCCTTTCTGCCCGTCGATGCTCGACACCGTTGCGCCGCAGATGATCAAGATAGATCACCCGGCACCGTTCATGACCTTCACCTTTGAAGTCGCCGAAGAGTGGAAAACCCGCGTGCCGGAGGTCGTCCACGAAGACGGCACATCCCGTGCCCAGGTACTCAAGCGCGAATACAACCCGCGCTACTACGACATGATGAAAGCGCTGGAAGAACTGACCGGTAACGGCGTTTCGCTGAACACCTCGCTGAACCGCCGTGGCGAGCCGATGATCTGCTCGCCGACCGATGCCCTGAACATGTTTTTTGGCTCGGACCTCGAGTACTTGATCATGGAAGACATCCTGGTGGTCAAAGAGGGCGTCGAGGCTTATGACACGCTCGGCTGATCGTCACGTGCTGCAGTTCTGCCACGGCTATGACGGGCCGTTTCTTGACTGCGCGCGGCAATACGCCAGCCTGTTTGTCGGCAAGGGCTATCGGGTGACGACGGTGTTTCTGACCGGCGCCGCCGACCCCGATGTGGTCGCCGACTGCGGTTCGGACGAAGTGCTGTTCATGGAGTACAGCTCCAGTGCCATTCGCGGCCTGAAGCTGGGCGCTATCCGGGACCTGCGCAAAATCGCCGCCACGCGCAGTTTCAGCTTCTGCATCGCCCACCGTTTCAAACCGGTGTACATCGCCCTGCTGGCGACCAGCCTGCCGGTGATCGGCGTGCACCATGCGTTCGGCGACTACAAACGCCGTACGCGCAAACTGTTTGCCACGCTGTTTCGCAAGCGCCTGAGTCTGCTCGGCGTGTCCGATGCGGTGCGCGATGACATGCGCAGCAGCCTGCCCAAGTGGCCGGCCGAGCGCATTCAGACCCTGTACAACCGCATTGATGTCGAGCAACTGCAGGGCAGTCAGTTTTCCGCTGAAGATGCCCGCACAGAGCTTGGCCTGTCGCCGTCGGCGTGGATTGTCGGCAACGTCGGTCGTCTGCATCCCGACAAGGATCAGGCCACGCTGTTACGCGGTTTTGCCGAGGCGTTGCCCAGCCTTCCCGAGAACAGCCAGTTGGTGCTTCTCGGCAAGGGTCGCCTGGATGAAACCCTCAAGTCGCTCGCGCTGGAACTGGGCATAGGCCCGCATGTGCTGTTTCTCGGGCAGGTGCCTGACGCCCGCCGTTACTTCAAGGCGTTCGACGTGTTCGCCTTGAGCTCGGATCACGAGCCGTTCGGCATGGTGCTGCTGGAAGCGATGGTGGCCGGTGTGCCGCTGGTTGCGACCTCGTGCGGCGGCGCGAAGGAAGTGGTGGAAGATGTCGGCCTGCTGTTCCCGCTGGGCGATGCCCACAGCCTGGCGCATGGGCTGGTGCACATGGCCGGGCTTGACGTCGAGCAGCGTCAGGACTGCGCCGAGCGCATGCTGCTGCGCCTGCGCGAGCGTTTTTCCGATCATGCGGTACGCGATGTCTTCTGGCGCTTGCCGCAAGTCTCCAGCCTGACGGCGGGGGCCTGATGCTCAATCGATTCAAAAGCTGGCGCGAGCGTGGCTGGGTGCCGATCGACGCGGCGGCTTACGAACTGGCCTGGCAGCGCTTGGGTGGCAGTGTGGCCACTCACCCGCTGGTGGTTGCACGTTTGTCGGAGTTTTCCGGCATCCCGGTGCGCTATCTGGCCTGGGAGCATGGCGGTGAAGTCAAGGCGGCGATCGCCACCTGGGGGCGCTCGCTGGCGCTGTCCAAGGACGAACTCAAGCGTCACGGCAAGAAAGGCCTGTTCGATCTGGGTAATGCCGAGCTGATTCTACCGGTGGCCGAAGGGGTGCAGGTGCCGGTTCGCCATCGGGCTCGTTACGTGTCGGCGCTCAACGAAGGCCGGATCAGCACGCTCAAGTCGCAGACCGAATCACTGGCAATGGCGCGCACGCCTGAAGAGCTGTCGAAAAAGTTTCGTTACAACCAGCGCCGCGAACTTCGCTTGCTGGAAGAGGCGGGCGGTACAGTGCGGCCGGTCAGCGAGTTCAGCAACGCCGAACTGGCGAGCATGTATTGCGACCTGTTTCAGCGCCGCTGGGGCTTTGAAGCCACCGGTGCCCGGCACAAGGCCCAGGTCATCGAGTTGCTGCGCGACCTGTTGATCGGCTCGGTGGTGTTTCTCAACGACGCACCCATCGCCATTCAACTGGTGTACCGCGTCGAAGCGCCGCAGTGGGTCAGCATCGAGTACGTCAACGGTGGCGTCGACCCCGAAACCCGGGATTTCAGTCCGGGCAGCGTGCTGAGCTTCGTCAACACCCAGTCCGCCTGGGAAGACGCCAGGGCGCTGGGCAAGGCACTGCGGTTTTCCTTTGGTCGTGCCGACCGCGAGTACAAGGACCGTTGGTGCAACCCCGTTCCGGTATTCCAGCTTTGAGCCGCAAGCAACAGTTACTCAAGCGCCATCGCCGCAACAAGCGGCTGGCGTTGTTGGCGGGGCTGTTTGTGTTGATTGCGCTTGGCGTGTGGGTGGCCTGGTGGCTGGCGCCAGTTGTGGCGATTGGCGTATGGGTCGCTCACGAAGCTTGGCTTGCCGATCACCTGTTCTATTCGCCCTCCGACGACTATCAGTACACCTTTCCCGCCGACAGCGAGGTGCCAGGCGTGCGTCTCGACGGTGACACACTGTTGCTGGATACGCCGCTGCAACTGGCCGGTGACGAGACGCTGATCCTGGCGCTGACCATCAAAAGCACGTGGCTGGGGCGTTTTCTCGACCCGTTCGTCGAGCTGCACGGGCTGGACCTGCATGACCGCCAGGCTTTCGAGCGTGGCGTTTCTGGCGTGCGTTACCTGAACCTGACCGGGCTAGGCGAGCCGCTGGGCGCCGGTGCGCTGCAATTGCGCGGGCGTTTCTGTCGCCTGTCAGCTACGCCGCGCCTCTGGCTGTTCCGTCAGGCGGATGCGCGCCAGCAGCGCGTGATGGTCATCGCGCCGCATGCCGACGATGCCGAACTGGCCGCGTTCGGGCTGTACAGCCAGGCGAAGGAAGCATGGATTGTCACGCTGACCGCCGGTGAAATCGAAGCCGAGCATTATCAACAGATGGGCATGCAGCGCGCCGAGGCTGCGCGCATGAAGGGTCGTCTGCGCGCCTGGGACAGCATTGCCGTCGCGCGCTGGGGCGGTGTGCCGGAGTCGCAGTGCGTGCAATTGGGCTATTTCTGCCTGCAACTGCCCGCCATGCAGGCTGCGCCGGACACGCCGGTCAGCTCGCGCGAGGCGGATCTGAGCGATACCCGGTTGTTTCGGCAGTTCAACACCTTGGCATTGCCCGGCGATGACGGTCAGCCGACCTGGAACAACCTGCTGGCCGACCTGCGTACGTTGATCCTCAAGGCCAGGCCGCAGGTTATTGTCATGCCGCACCCGGCCATCGACCCGCATCCTGACCACATTTGCGCCCAGGCGGCGGTGCGTGAAGCGCTGGCCGGGCTTGAGTGGCAGCCAGAGGTGATACTCGGTTACGCCAACCACCTGCACGACAATGACCGCTGGCCGATGGGCGACGCCTACACGGGCATCAGCCTGCCGCCGGTATTCGATGCCCAGTTGCCGCTGGTGCCCTACAGCCTGCAATTGTCGGTGGCGACCCAAAGAGACAAGGCGATGGCGCTGGGCATGATGCATGACCTGCAGCCGCCCATGCCGTTCAAGCGCCGAGTGCGCCGCACCTTGCAGAGCATGCTGGCCGGTCGCCGCTGGCCGGCCGAGGGTGAAAACGAATTCTTCCGCAAGGCGGTGCGACGGCACGAGTTGTTCTGGTGCAGCCGTGATATCTGATTCAGCAGGCGCAGTACTGCAAGGAAAACCATGAAAGTTCTACTTCTGGTCCAGAAAGAGCAGCGGGCCATTCTCGACCGTCTTTATGAAGGCATCGCCGCGTATTGTGAGTGCGAGGTGCGTTGGCTGAGCTCCGATGAGCAGCGCAACCTGCGTGGCTATTTCCGCCGTGAAGTGGATGTCGAGCGTTATGACCGGATCGTGTTTTTTCTGCGCTTCAAGCAGGAAGTCCGTCAGGTCGGGTTCATCCGCACGATTCCCAATCTGGTCATCCTTGAACACGATGCCTACCAGAACTACATCCCCTGCAAGTACACCGGCAAGTTCAGCGCGCACTATCGCAAGCTGCCCTGGGCGCGGGTGATCTGTTCGGGCTTCATGGTCAGCGAACGCCTGCGCGAAGAAGGCTTTGATGCGGTGTTCGTGCCCAAAGGCTATGACCAGAGCCTGTTGCAGTTGCAAACCCGCGAGCGCGATATCGAACTGGCCTTTGTGGGCAGCACCAACAGTGTGGCCTACAGCGGCCGCAAGGCATTGCTCGATGAGCTGGGCCAGGTCGAGAACCTGCTCGTCACGCGCACCAAATCCGGGGAAGAGTATTGCGACACCCTCAACCGCATCCGCTTTTTCGTCAGTGCCGATGTCGGTATGGGCGAATACATGATCAAGAATTTCGAGGCCATGGCTTGTGGTTGCGTGCTGCTGGCCTTTGATCAGGGCGCCGAAGAAAATCGCGCGCTGGGTTTTGTGGACATGCACAACATCGTGCTTTACCGCGACATTCCACAGCTTCGCGAAAAGCTGGCGCAGTTGCGCGAGAACACCCTGCTGGCCGGCGAAATATCCCGTAATGGGCAGACTTTGGTCGAGGAACGCTTTACATTCCACGCACTTGGGAAAGCCATCGTGGACGCCATGCAAGCGCCGCTGCGCAGTATGCCCGCGATCAGTTGGGTCGACCGCCTGCGGTCACGCTTGGGCTGGTAATGGCTTATGAATATTCAATGATTGGGAATGAATGATGGTATTCAGCGAAAACAGCGACATCACGCTGGTGGTCACCAGTTGTGGTCGATTCGACTTGTTGAAGCGCACCCTGGAAACGTTCGACCGTTTCAACACTGCGCCCATACGCCACGTGCTGATTACCGAAGACTCGGGCGATGCTCAGGTCGAGACCTGCATTCCCGAGCACTGGCGCGCGCACACGCGTTTCATCATCAACAACCCCAAACTGGGGCAGATGCGTTCTGTCGATGCGGCGTATTCACTGATCGAGACGTCCTGGGTTTTCCATTGCGAAGATGACTGGGATTTCTACCGTCCGCACTTCATCGAAGAATCGATGACCCTGCTGGAGCACGACCCGCAGGCGTTGCAGGTCTGGTTGCGCAGTTACAATCATGATCTGTGTGTGCATAGCCCCTATGTCTATCTCAACGAGCGGGAAGTGGTTGAGGGCATCGCGTTTTACAAGCTGGGTTCGCACAAGCCGGAGTGGCAGGGTTTTTCGTTCAATCCGGGGCTGCGTCGTCTGGCGGATTACCAGCAGCATGCGCCTTATGCAGGGCATGGCGGGGAGAAGAAACTTTCACAATTATTCGCCGCGCAAAACCGTTACGCTCTGATTCTGGAAAATGATGCCGTCTTGCATACCGGTTTCGGTGAGCATGTGGTGGTGCCGCAGGAGCGGCTGGATAAACAGCGCCGCAAGCGTCGGGATCGCCTCAAGCTGATCGTCGCTGTGCTCGTTGCCTTTGTAGCAGGCTGGTTGCTCAATAATGTCAGTTGACCGAATTACACTCCCCGGCAGCAAAATACAGACGTATTTCACCGCAGTGCTTATCGTCTTTCTGTTGAGTTTTATCCTCAACTCGTCGGCCAAGATCACCAACAACCTGTTTTATGCGCTCATCGCTTTGCCGGGCTTGTTCTTTCTGATCAAGTACCGCGGCGCTGGCGTGTTTGCCAGGCCGCTGAGCATTGCCTGGGTGGTGTTCATGGCGTGCTTTCTGGTCCCGGCGCTGCAGGTGCAGGAGTTCCAGTATTACAAGCACATTGTCTACGTCAGCCTGTTTGTTTTTGCCGTATCAGGGCTGACGGACAACGGGTTCTTCCGGCGCGGGCTGTTTGTGCGGGGGATGTTCTGGGTCATCGGTCTGTACATCCTGCTCAGCAGCATTCATAGCTGGGTGACCGGGCAGTTTGTGTTCGGTCAGCGTGTGGCGATTCTGCCCGGCCGTATGGAAAACGTGATTTATGCCAGCGGCTGGCTGGTCTGCAGCCTTGCGCTGGCATTGCCGCTGTGGGCAAAGGAGCGACGCTGGGTCGAGGCTGTGTGTGCGGTGTTGTTCACGCTGCTGATCACCGCCTTCGTCGTTCAGACCCGCACCGCATTGGTGGGCATGGCCTTTCTGTTCCTTGCCTGCACGGCGTATTCGCTTTACCGCTTTCCGTTGCGCACCGTTGTGGGCTTGCTGGTATTGGGCGTGGTTGCGGCGGCAGGCTTCTGGATCGTGAAGGATGAGCAGTGGGTTGCCCTGCTGATGGTCAGGGGCGATTCCTACCGCATCGAGCTGTTTGAAATCATGACCGGCGAGTGGCACCGCTGCGGCTGGATTCTGGGCTGCGGTGTCGATTTCTACACCACCAAGACCCTGACTGGCGGCGTACCGATCCAGCACCCGCACAACATCTTCGTCTCGTTGGGGCTGTACACCGGCGCGGCTTCGCTGGTGATGTTTCTGGTTGTAATGGCCATGACGCTGTGGAACGCCTTGCGCAACGCTGACGCGTGGGGCCTTTATCTGGCATGTGCGCTGCTGATGCTCAATTTCGACGGTGGTCAGTTGGTGGGTAACCCGGATGAGCTCTGGGTGCTGGTCCTGTTACCGGCAACCATGGTGCTGGGGCGCGTGGTGCAGACGCATCGGCTGAGGCGACCAACAGAGGTTTGATCGCTGACAAGAATGGCCGCCTTTAACACGCGGCCATTTTTTCAGTTCATTGCCTGAGTCAGTTCAGTGCTGTCGCAAAGGCTCTGAGCGCTCATGTAGCCCTCCAGAAACGCCGGGTTGCCGTTATCCAGCAGCCACTGACGGTCCTCCTGATAACGCAGCATGTGCTTGAAGTTGCGCAAGCGCAGGCTTTTGCGCAGCGCGCGGCGGAAGGTTTTCATGTCGGCGATGTCGATCAGGCCGAGGTTGCCTTCCGGGGTGAGAATCACATTGCCCAAGTGCGCTGAACGGAAATAGATGCCTTTTTCGTGCAGTTCGGCGATAAAACGCCCCAACTGCCAGCGCAAGCTGTCATCGCTGAGCGCGCTGCCCAGCAACTGGCGCAGGGTGTAGCCGGCCAGCGGGTCATAATGCACGGCATCGCGTTCGATCTCGGCGATGCGGCAGACGGTGAGCACGCGCGGGCACGGGATGGCGCGCTGGGCCAGCGTTACACAGTTGTCTGCAAAGCGTTGGGCATACGGATACCAGGCTGCCGAGCTGACAAGACGTTTGCGCCGAAACAGTTTCAACATCGAACCGTCACGCAGACGTAGTACTTTGTCGCCCGTGCCGTCGGCTTCAAGCACTTCGGCACCTTGAACCAGGTCAAGGTAATGGGCGTGGTCAAGCGCTTGCATCGATACTCCGGTTTTTACGCCCCAGGGGCCACTGGTCGTCATACACAAGCCTGCTGTTGATTCTGGCCAAGGGCCGTGGGAGCGAAGGGGCCCGTGCATTCAATAGAATGTGCGGCTTGAAACAACGTCTTCGCGAGCAAGCGAAGCGTCGCCCGGCTCATTCCCACGCCCTTCGGGCAGAAGCCGGATTTGCAGGCTTCAGGCAGCGATCAGAAACCCCAGGGAATGGACGGGCTGCCTATGTTACCGCAGCAGGCAGCCGCGAAAACCGCTGTGATACAATTCGGCCTCTTTTTAATACGACGGACTCTCATGACAACTCCCGAATCGTCCGCAACTTCCAGCGTGAAAATCTATTTCCGCCTGTTGTCTTATGTGCGTCCGTATGTGGGCATTTTTCTGCTCAGCATCCTTGGCTTCGTGATCTTTGCCTCGACTCAGCCGATGCTCGCCGGCATCCTCAAATACTTTGTCGATGGCCTGAGCAACCCTGAAGCGGTGCTGTTCCCCAACGTGCCTTATCTGCGCGAACTGCAACTGTTGCAGGCGGTGCCGCTGCTGATCGTGCTGATCGCCGCATGGCAGGGGCTTGGTTCGTTCCTGGGCAACTACTTTCTGGCCAAGGTTTCCCTGGGGCTGGTGCACGACCTGCGCGTTGAGCTGTTCAACAAGTTGCTGGTATTGCCCAATCGTTATTTCGACACGACCAATTCCGGCCATCTGATTTCGCGCATCACCTTCAACGTCACCATGGTGACCGGCGCTGCCACCGATGCCATCAAGGTGGTGATTCGCGAAGGCCTGACGGTGGTGTTCCTGTTCATCTATCTGCTGATGATGAACTGGAAACTGACCCTGGTCATGCTCGCCATCCTGCCGCTGATTGCCGTGATGGTGAGCAGCGCGAGCAAGAAATTTCGCAAGCAGAGCAAAAAGATTCAAGTGGCGATGGGCGATGTCACCCACGTTGCGTCGGAAACCATTCAGGGCTATCGCGTGGTGCGCAGCTTTGGTGGCGAAGCTTACGAGCAGAACCGTTTCGCCGAAGCCAGTGACAGCAACACCCGCAAGCAACTGCGCATGACCAAGACCGGCGCTATCTACACGCCGATGCTGCAACTGGTCATCTACAGCGCCATGGCCGTGCTGATGTTTCTGGTGCTGTTCCTGCGCGGCGACGCGACGGCGGGCGATCTGGTGGCTTACATCACCGCTGCCGGTCTGTTGCCCAAGCCAATTCGCCAGCTGTCGGAAGTCAGCTCGACCATCCAGAAAGGCGTGGCCGGTGCCGAAAGCATCTTCGAGCAACTGGACGTGGAGGAAGAGGTCGACACCGGTACGATCGAGCTTGATCGCGTCAGCGGCCATCTTGAGGTGAAGAACCTCAGCTTCTTCTACCCGCAGACCGAGCGTCAGGTGTTGAACGACATCAGTTTCTCGGCAGCGCCCGGGCAGATGATCGCGCTGGTGGGGCGTTCCGGAAGCGGCAAATCGACTCTGGCCAACCTGATACCGCGTTTTTACGGGCACGAGATGGGCAACATCCTGCTCGATGGCGTCGAAATCAACGATTACCGTTTGCGCAATTTGCGCAAGCACATCGCCCAGGTCAATCAGAACGTCACGCTGTTCAATGACTCCATTGCCAACAACATTGCCTATGGCGATCTGGCCGGTGCGCCGCGTGCCGACATCGAAGCGGCCGCCGCCGACGCTTACGCCAAGGAGTTCATCGACCAGTTGCCGCAAGGGTTCGACACTCAGGTCGGCGAAAACGGTGTGCTGCTGTCAGGTGGCCAGCGACAACGCCTGGCCATCGCTCGCGCGTTGCTCAAGAACGCGCCGCTGCTGATTCTCGATGAAGCCACGTCGGCGCTGGACACCGAGTCCGAGCGGCATATCCAGGCCGCACTGGATCACGTCATGAAGGGCCGTACCACACTGGTCATCGCCCACCGCCTTTCGACCATCGAAAAGGCCGACATGATTCTGGTCATGGATGCCGGGAAGATCGTCGAGCGCGGTACCCATACAGAGTTGCTGGCGCAGAACGGTTACTACGCCCGCCTGCACGCCATGGGGCTGGACGAGCCAGCGCCTGCCGGCGCGGTTTGACCTCATTATCAGGCGGGCTGACGCAGCCCGCCTGCCTTTCAGCGGTGTGATTCAACAGCCTGCCGGTTGCAAACCCCTGTGCTAAGATTCCGCCCCTGTCCATTTTTCACGTACGGGTTGTTCCATGAAGCTATCCATGCCGCGCTTTGATCAGGCCCCTGTCCTGGTGGTTGGCGATGTCATGCTCGACAGATACTGGCATGGTGGTACCTCGCGTATTTCCCCCGAAGCGCCGGTGCCTGTGGTCAAGGTCGATCAGATCGAAGACCGTCCGGGCGGTGCCGCCAACGTTGCCTTGAACATCGCAGCCCTGGGCGCTCCGGCGTCGCTGGTCGGTGTGACCGGCGACGACGAGGCTGCAGAAAGCCTGACCAACAGCCTGAAAGCTGCGGGTGTTGTGGCGCGCTTTCAGCGTATTGCCGATCAGCCGACTATCGTCAAACTGCGTGTCATGAGTCGCCATCAGCAATTGCTGCGTATCGACTTCGAAGAACCGTTCAACACGGATCCGCTGGCCCTGAGCGCAGAGGTTTACAGCCTGCTGGACGGCATCAAGGTGCTGGTCCTGTCCGATTACGGCAAAGGTGCGTTGAAAAACCATCAGGCATTGATTCAGGCAGCCCGCAAACGCGGTATTCCGGTGCTGGCTGATCCCAAGGGCAAGGACTTCGCGATTTATCGCGGGGCCAGCCTGATCACGCCGAACCTCAGCGAATTCGAAGCCATCGTCGGCCATTGTGAAGACGAAGCACAACTGGTCACCAAGGGTGCGCAGTTGATGCAGGAACTTGATCTGGGCGCCTTGCTGGTGACCCGTGGCGAGCACGGCATGACCCTGCTGCGTCCTGACCAGCAGGCCCTGCACCTGCCAGCTCGCGCTCGTGAAGTGTTCGACGTCACTGGCGCTGGCGACACGGTCATTTCTACCCTGGCGGCGGCCATAGCGGCGGGCGAGGAACTGCCGCATGCGGTGGCGCTGGCCAATCTGGCGGCAGGCATTGTGGTCGGCAAACTCGGTACAGCGGCCATCAGCGCACCGGAACTGCGTCGCGCCATCCAGCGTGAAGAAGGCTCCGAGCGCGGCGTGCTGGGCCTGGAGCAATTGCTGCTGGCGGTCGATGACGCGCGTGCGCACAAGGAAAAAATCGTTTTCACCAATGGCTGCTTCGACATCCTCCACGCAGGCCATGTGACCTACCTGGAGCAGGCGCGCGCGCAAGGTGATCGTCTGATCGTAGCGGTCAACGATGACGCCTCCGTCAGCCGTCTCAAAGGCCCGGGCCGCCCGATCAACAGCGTTGACCGGCGCATGGCCGTACTGGCCGGGCTGGGCGCGGTGGACTGGGTCATCAGCTTCCCTGAAGGCACCCCGGAAAACCTCCTGACCCACGTCAAACCCGACGTACTGGTCAAAGGCGGTGATTACGGAATCGATCAGGTGGTCGGTGCCGACATCGTCCAGGCCTATGGCGGAGAAGTGCGGGTGTTGGGGCTGGTGGAAAACAGCTCGACCACCGCGATCGTCGAAAAGATTCGAGGGCAGGGTTAGCTGCAAGCTACAAGCTACAAGCTACAAGCTACAAGCTTGAGGCAGAAGCAGATCAAACGCTTGAAGCTTGAAGCTTGAAGCTTGTCGCTTACAGCTTGCCACTAATGGCGTGCAGCAGCTCCCGCGCCTTGCCGGTCAGGCGTTTGAGTCCGGTCTTTTTCGCCGGTGGGGTCATGCCCTGCTGGCGCAGCCAGTCCTTCCAGCGAATCCGCTCTTCACGTACCACCCAGCCATCCTGTGCGGCAAAGCTTTCTGCCAGGTACAACCCGCGAGTGCCTGCCGGGGTCAGTTTGTCGCGCTTGAGTGTGTAGAGCTCGGGCAGTGGCGATCCGTTTTCCAGCGGCATCAGGTACAGGTCGGGCTTGCTGCGGTTGAGGCGGGCGACCAGTTGATCGTTTTCCAGTGCCTCATCAACGTGAAACAAACTGATCGGCCGCGCCTCCTTGGGGATTTCCAGGCGCATGTCGTAAATCAGCTGCAATGAAGCCGTCGGCAAATGCACGTAAGCCCGAGGTCGCTCGATCAGTGTCAGGTTGCCGCTGCGCACTGGCCGCGCAGCGCCGGACAGCGGGCTTAGCCGAAAAGGCATGGCTTCACGATAATGCAGCGCGGCGGCATAGGGCGCTGGCAGCCAGGTTTCCTTGAACAGCCCGCTTAACCAGCCCTGAGGCGTCTCGATCAGGCACTCTTCGGCTACTTCCTGAATTGCCGTGTGCAGGGGCAGGGTCAATTCGTGCGCCGGAACGTAACCCGAAATCAGCTTGAGCACCACGTCGCCACGGTCCTGACGACGCTGGCGAACCAGCACCCAGTAATCGCGATTCTGCCAACTGACGGTCAGGCGCACCGACACGCCCAGATTGGCCAGTTCAGTGGCAAAGCGCTCGGTATCCGGTACGTCGATCTTGCGCCGCCGCTGCAGGGTCTGGGAGAAGTTCATCGGCATGCCGACGCTCTGGTAACTCAGGCTTTCCGGAGTGGCTTCGACGAACAGCGGCAGGGTCTTGAAGTTGCTGGGGTTCTTCCGGATCAGTGTTCGCGGCATTACGGCTCCTTCTTGCGTTGGGGTCGGCCGCCTCAATCAGGCTTGACGGCAAATCACGGCAGCGGCAGTGGCGACGTTATGGGCCAGGTGCAATGGGTTGATGGTGCCGACAATAGCACTGGCAACCCCAGGATGTTCAAACAGAAGCTGGAAGCTGGCCTGCACCGGGTCGATCCCCGGCGTCAGGCAGGCATGCCCGCTGGCCAGCGCTTTCTTGACCAGAATGCCTTTGCCGTGCTCGGCAGCGTAGTCCACGACAGGTTTTTCACCCTGTTCGTCGAGGTTGTAGGTGACCATCGCGCAGTCCCCGTCGCGCAAGGCCAGCAGGCCACCCTCGACGGTTTTACCGGAGAAGCCGAAGCCGCGAATCTTGCCTTCGCGCTTGAGCTCTGCGAGCGTCTGGTAGACCTCTGTGTCGTTGAGAATGGCCAGATCGTTGCCGTCAGAATGCACCAGCACCAGATCGAGAAAGTCAGTTTCAAGACGTTTCAGGCTGCGCTCCACCGACCTGCGCGTGTGCGCCGCGCTGAAGTCGTGGCTCGACTGACCGTTGTCGAATTCTTCGCCCACTTTGCTGACAATCACCCACTCCTGGCGCTGGCCGCGCAGCAACGGGCCGAGGCGTTCTTCGCTGGTGCCGTAAGCCGGCGCGGTGTCGATCAGGTTGATGCCCATGTCACGCGCCATGCGCAGTAGCATCTGTGCCTGCTGGTCGTCTGGAATCTTGAAGCCGTTGGGGTATTTGACACCTACGTCGCGGCCAAGCTTGACGGTGCCCAGGCCCAGCGGCGAGACGCTCAGGCCGGTGCTGCCGAACGGGCGATGCAGGTCATGCAGGGTTTTCAGGCTCATGGCAGCAGTTCATCCCAGACAGGTATGGCCAACGGTGGCCGCGGCACATCCACCAACGGGGCTTGCGGTGTCGGATGGATGCCGTCTTTCGACAGGTGCGACAGCACCCGGTCGGCGAAGTCCGGTGCCAGCGCCAGTTTGGTCGGCCAGCCCACCATCAGGCGATGCTGGCTGTCGAGAAAGGCGTTGTCCGGGCGCACCAGACCCGATTGAGCCGGTTCGGCGCGGTCCACGCGCAGGGTCGCCCACTGCGCCTGACTCAGGTCGACCCACGGCAGCAAAGCTTCAAGTTCCTTGCGGGCGACGGCTATTTGCGCGTCCGGTTCACGCGCAACGCCATCGGCCTCGGCCAGATCACCGCCCAGATACCACACGCACTGGCCATCGGCTGCAGGGTGGGTCGTCACTGTAATGCGCGGCTTGGGCCCGCCGCCCAGGCAATGGGCGAACAGCGGCTTGAGCGTCGGCCCCTTGACCAGCACCATGTGCAGCGGGCGGCGCTGCATTTGTGGCTGTGACACGCCCAGCGCGTTCAGCAGATCAGCAGTGCCGCCGCCGGCACTGAGCACGATGCGCTGGGCATGAATATCGCGACCGTCGACGCGCAGGCCGATCAGTTCATCGGCCTCGTACAGCGGTTCGATCTTTTGCCCGGCCAGCAAGCTGTCTTCGGCCAGCTCTGCGAGGCGTTTGATCAGGCTCGGCACATCGACCACCAGTTCAGCGAGTCGATAGACCTTGCCTTTGAATTTCGGGTTTTGCAGGGCCGGCGGCAGTTGCTCGCCTTTGACCTGATCCACGCGGCCACGTACCGCCTTGCTGGCGAAAAAGCTGGTCAGGTTGCCGGCGATAGTGCCAGGCGACCACAGGTAATGAGCCTCGGACAGCAGGCGCACGCCCGACAGGTCCAGCTCGCCCTTGCCGTCGAGCGCCTCACGCCAGCGGCGCGGCATGTCGGCGATGGCTTCGGAGGCACCGGACAGCGCGCCGTGCAATGCGTACTTGGCGCCGCCGTGAATAATCCCCTGCGACTTGAGGCTCTGCCCGCCACCCAGGCTGGCGCTTTCTACCAGCACTGTCGAGAACCCTTGACGACGCAACCGGGCATTGAGCCAGAGACCGGCGACGCCAGCCCCGACAATCAGCACGTCAGTGGAAATAACCGATGGCATGAGCACCTCAGTGAGCAAAAAGTACGAGCATTATAAGGGATCAGGTTTTCAATGCCCGGCGGTTTTCGAGAACAGCTGAATGACCGCGACCCCGGCGACAATCATCCCCATGCCGAGCAGTGCGGGCAGGTCGAGTTTCTGGCCGTAAATAAAGTACGCCGCGACGCTGACCATGACGATGCCCATGCCTGACCAGATGGCGTACGTGATACCGACCGGGATCGTGCGCATCACCAGAATCAGCATCCAGAACGCAATGGCGTAGCCGGTGATCAGCAATATCAGAGGCAGGGGCGTGCTCAATCCCTTGACGGCCTTCATGGACGTGGTGGCGATGACTTCCGCGCAAACGGCGATGGCCAACAGGTAATAAGCGTTCATGGTGCATTCCTTTTCGTCAGGCTGCGCATTCTAGCGACTTGTGATGGCGGGCTGATAAACTCCGCGCCATGAATAGAACTCTTTATACCGTGCTGTTTCATCTGGGCCTGCCCTTGGTCGCCCTGCGCCTGTGGTTGCGCGCGCGCAAGGCCCCGGCGTATCGCCAGCGCATCGGCGAGCGTTTCGCCAGTGGCCTGCCTGCCATGCAGCGCGACGGCATCTGGGTGCATGCGGTGTCGGTGGGCGAGAGCATCGCCGCTGCGCCGATGATTCGTGCGCTGCTGGTACAGTATCCGCAACTGCCGATCACTGTGACTTGCATGACGCCCACAGGTTCGGAGCGAATCAAGGCGCTGTTCGCCAACGAGCCGCGCATTCAGCACTGTTACCTGCCGTATGACCTGCCGTGGGCCGCCGGGCGTTTTCTCGATCATGTGCAGCCGCAGTTGGGCATCATCATGGAAACCGAGTTGTGGCCCAACCACATTCATCAATGTGCGAAACGCGCAATTCCCGTGGTGCTGGCCAATGCTCGACTGTCGGAACGTTCGGCGCGGGGCTATGCCCGTTTCGCCAGGCTGACGCAGCCGATGCTGGCTGAAATGGCCTGGTTTGCGGTGCAGACTGAAGTGGAAGCGCAGCGCTTTCGTGATCTGGGTGCGCGAGCGGAGTGTGTTGCGGTGACGGGCTCGATCAAGTTCGACCTGAACATCGACCCGCAGCTGCTGGAGCGCGCTGCGCAATTGCGCGAGCAATGGCAGGCGACGCAGCGCCCGGTGTGGATCGCAGCCAGTACCCATGCGGGCGAGGATGAAAGCGTTCTGTCCGCTCATCGCACCTTGCTGGCCAGCCATCCCGATGCGCTTTTGATTCTGGTGCCGCGCCATCCCGAGCGTTTCGACAGCGTGCATGCGCTGTGTCAACTGCAGGGGTTCACGACGGTTCGGCGCTCTAGCGCGCGGGCCGTCACGCCAGAGGTTGCGGTGCTGATGGGCGACACGATGGGTGAGCTGCTGTTTCTTTATGCGCTGGCCGACATCGCCTTCGTCGGCGGCAGCCTGGTGCCCAACGGCGGGCACAACCTGCTGGAGCCCGCGGCGCTGGCCAAGCCCGTACTGAGCGGCCCGCACCTGTTCAACTTCCTCGAGATCGCCGCAATGTTGCGCACTGCCGGTGCGTTGCAAGAGGTCAGCGATGCGACCGCGCTAGCCACTGCGGTGCAGCGCCTGATCGACCAGCCACAACAGGCTCGCAGTATGGCCGATGCCGGGCTGGCAGTGATGAAGGCCAATCAGGGTGCGCTGCAACGCTTGCTGGACGGAATCGAGCGGTTGATGGCCAAACGCTGAATCGCGGAGGACGCAGAGCGTCCAGAACGGCATGCCCACGCAGAGCGTCGGCACGATAGTTGAGATTCTGGTTCCTCACTCCAGCGTGGTAACGCATTTCGTGACGCTCTGCGTCACCTGTCAGCGCTGCGCCGGCCGCTCGAAATTCTTCTGCGCTGCAGTCGCCAAATCCGGCGGCAGGAAGTCCTTGTCCGGGTTGTAGTCCGGTTTGAGGTAGCGTGACAGGTCCTGCAAGTCGCCCGGGTTCAGGGTGCCCGCTGCCTGCTTGAGGCGCAGGTTGTCGAGGATGTAGTCATAGCGCGTGTTGTTGTAGTCACGCACCGAGGCATACAACTGACGCTGGGCGTCCAGCACATCGACGATGTTGCGGGTACCGACCTGATAGCCGATTTCCGTGGCTTCCAGCGCACTCTGGTTGGAGATGATCGACTGTTTGCGCGCCTGAACCTGCTCGACATCAGTGTTCACCGCACGGTGCAGGTTACGGGTGTTTTCCACCACCTGACGGCGCAGGCTTTCGCGGCGCTGCTCGCTCTGGCTCAGGCGCGAATAAGCCTCACGCACCTGTGAACTGGTCAGGCCGCCGCTGTAGATCGGGATATTCAACTGCACGCCAATGCTGCGTTGCTCAACGTCGCCGCCGTAATTTTGCCCGGTGTAGTTGGGGTTGTTGAAACCCAATGCATCGTTGTCGCCACGCTGGTAAGTCGCCACGGCATCGAGGGTGGGCGCGTGCCCGGCCTTGCGCTGGCGCAGGGTTTCTTCGGCAGCGCTGACGGCGTAGTTGCTGGCCAGCAGGTTGAGGTTTTGTTGCGCTGCCGTATCCACCCAGGCCTTGGCGTCGTTGGGCGTTGGTGCCAGCACCGGCAAGGTGTGCACGATGCCTTCGATGGAGTTGTATTCGCGATTGGTCAGGGTCACCAGCGCCTGAAAGGCATCGTCCACCTGACGCCTGGCGATCAGCCGGCTGGCGCGCGAGGTGTCGTAGCTGGCCTGGGCCTGCAGCACATCGGTCTTGTCTGACAGACCGACATCGAAGCGTTCGTTGGCCTGATCGAGCTGGCGTTTGAACGCCGCTTCCTCAGCCTTGGTCGAGGCCAGATTGTCCTGCGCGCGCAACACACTGAAATAGCTCTGCGCCGATTGCAGGATCAGGTTCTGCTCGGTGGCCGACAGTTCCAGCGCGGCCTGTTCGTTGACCGCTTCGGCAGCCTGCAACTGGAACCAGCGGTCGGCGCGAAAGATCGGCTGGCTCAGGGTGGCCTGATAAACCGTGCCGCTGCGGGTCGCCACGGCGCTGGGGCGGTCGATGCTGGTGCGGGTGTTGGTGTTCTGGACACTGCCGGAAATATTCGGCAGCAGGCCGGCTCGGGCCTGTGGTACGGCTTCCTTACGGGCATCGTAATCGGCACGCGAGGCCGCGAGGTCGGCGTTGTTGTCTACCGCCTGCTGATACACATTCAACAGACCGGTTTTGGTTGGCAGCGGCAAGTCGGCAGCCCAGGCCAGTCCGCTGGACGCCAACGAAACAGCCACGACCAACGAAAGTTTGCGCAACATGAGGCATTCCCTGTTCATGAAGAAAGTAGTCACAGTTCGGAGAGAAACCGGGTTAGCGAGTGTAGAGCCAGACGCTTTCAGCAACAATCGACGATTTGCGCCATTTATCGAGCCCCTTGCAAATAGGCTGGCATTACGACCGCGCCCCGGCATAGACTGGCCGCGTTCTTGTCGGGGTGCCTTGCTATGAGGCTGAGATCGGTTAAACCGGATCCCGTTGAACCTGATCAGGTTAGCGCCTGCGTAGGGAACAAGATTTCTCGTCTCCCGGCGAGTCCTCTTGAGTGTCGTCCGGGGTCGATTGTTCAAATAATGAACAGTTTCGCCTTCTTTCGATGCTCAGCACCAGCACTGGTGCACCCGTCCGTCATGATCAGGTCACTCCGACAATAAATCCGCAACCGGATGTCTGGAGAGCCCGTGATGAGTACAAAACCAAAAAACGCAGCCCATTTGAGCGAGTCGGCACAAGTCGATTCCGGATCGGTACAGCCGTTTACCCGTTCGCAGAAAATCTACGTTCAGGGCTCACGCCCGGACATCCGCGTGCCGATGCGCGAAGTGACTCTGGATGTCACGCCGACGGACTTTGGCGGCGAGATCAACGCGCCGGTTACCGTTTATGACACGTCAGGCCCGTACACCGACCCCAACGTGATCATCGATGTGCGCAAAGGCCTGGCGGATGTTCGCTCGCCGTGGATCGACTCGCGCAATGACACCGAGCGCCTGCCGGGCTTGAGTTCCCACTTCGGCCAGCAGCGCCTGAGTGACGCCGAACTGACCGCGCTGCGCTTTGCCCATGTGCGCAATCCGCGTCGCGCCAAGGCGGGCGCCAACGTCAGTCAGATGCACTATGCGCGTCAGGGGATCATCACTGCCGAGATGGAATACGTTGCCATCCGCGAGAACATGAAACTTCAGGAAGCCCGCGCCGCAGGCCTGCTGACCCAGCAGCACGCCGGGCACAGCTTCGGGGCGAGCATTCCGAAGGAGATCACCGCCGAGTTCGTGCGCGAGGAAATCGCCCGGGGTCGCGCCATCATTCCGGCCAACATCAACCATGTCGAGCTGGAACCGATGATCATCGGCCGTAACTTCCTGGTGAAGATCAACGGCAACATCGGCAACAGTGCGCTGGGTTCTTCCATCGAAGAAGAAGTCGCCAAACTGACCTGGGGCATTCGCTGGGGGTCGGACACGGTCATGGACCTGTCCACCGGCAAGCACATTCACGAAACCCGCGAATGGATCATCCGTAACTCGCCGGTGCCGATCGGTACGGTGCCGATCTATCAGGCGCTGGAAAAAGTCGGCGGCGCGGCCGAGGATCTGACCTGGGAGCTGTTCCGCGACACGTTGATCGAACAGGCCGAGCAGGGCGTCGATTACTTCACCATTCACGCCGGTGTGCTGCTGCGTTACGTACCGCTGACCGCCAAGCGCGTGACCGGGATTGTCAGCCGTGGTGGTTCGATCATGGCCAAGTGGTGCCTGGCGCATCACCAGGAAAACTTCCTGTACACCCATTTCGAAGACATCTGCGAAATCATGAAGGCCTACGACGTCAGCTTCTCGCTGGGCGATGGCTTGCGCCCCGGCTCAATTGCCGACGCCAACGATGCGGCGCAGTTCGGTGAGCTGGAAACCCTCGGCGAACTGACCAAGATTGCCTGGAAACACGACGTGCAGACCATGATCGAAGGCCCAGGCCACGTGCCGATGCAGTTGATCAAAGAGAACATGGACAAGCAGCTGGAGTGCTGCGACGAAGCGCCGTTCTACACCCTCGGCCCGCTGACCACTGATATTGCACCGGGTTATGACCACATCACCTCGGGCATCGGCGCGGCGATGATCGGCTGGTTCGGTTGCGCCATGCTGTGTTATGTCACACCCAAGGAACACCTGGGTTTGCCGAACAAGGATGACGTGAAGACCGGCATCATCACCTACAAGATCGCGGCCCACGCAGCGGACCTGGCCAAAGGGCATCCTGGCGCGCAGATTCGCGACAACGCGCTGAGCAAGGCGCGTTTCGAGTTCCGCTGGGAAGACCAGTTCAACCTCGGCCTGGACCCGGACACTGCGCGTTCATACCACGATGAAACCCTGCCCAAGGACTCGGCCAAGGTCGCGCATTTCTGTTCCATGTGCGGGCCGAAATTCTGCTCGATGAAAATCACCCAGGAAGTACGTGAATACGCCGCCAATCAGCGCATTGACGCAGTGGATGTCGACGTCGCCAAGGGCCTTGCCGAACAGGCCGAGCGCTTCAAGCAGGAAGGCAGCCAGTTGTACAAGAAGGTGTAGGGAACGACAGGTGCACGACAGAACACCGCTAGCGGCATCGCTCCCACGCTCTGCGTGGTAGCGCTGTTCTGGAAGCTCCGCGTCCGATCCCGAATCACCGATCAACACCTCGCACGAGACACAAACGTGAACACACCCGGCACCTATTCCCCCGATACCCCCATCCCCGCCAGCCAGCGGGTGTTCGGCGGGCGGGATCTGTTTTCTCTGTGGTTTTCCCTTGGCATCGGCCTGATGGTGCTGCAGACCGGGGCCTTGCTGGCGCCGGGGTTGGGCATGTCCGGCTCGATGCTGGCGATTTTTCTGGGCACGCTGGTCGGGGTTCTGCTGCTTGCCAGCGTGGCCGTGATCGGCAGTGACACCGGTTTGTCATCCATGGCCGCGCTCAAGCTCAGCCTGGGCAGCAAAGGCGCGTCGCTGCCGGCGGTGTTGAACCTGCTGCAACTGATCGGCTGGGGCTCGTTCGAGATCATCGTCATGCGCGATGCCGCCAGTCTGTTGGGCGCTCGTGCTTTTGCAAACGAAAGCCTCTGGGCTAACCCGCTGCTGTGGACACTGTTGTTCGGCGCGCTGGCGACGCTGTTGGCTATCAGCGGGCCGTTGACCTTCGTGCGCCGGTTTCTGCGTCAATGGGGACTATGGATTCTGCTGGCCGCCTGCTCGTGGCTGACCTGGAACCTGCTTGCCAAGGCCGATCTCGCAACCTTATGGTCGACCTCCGGCGATGGAACCATGCCGTTTGCCTCTGGTTTCGACATTGCCATCGCCATGCCGCTTTCCTGGCTGCCGCTGATTGCCGATTACTCGCGCTTCGGCCGACGCGCGAAAAGTGTCTTCGGCGGCACTGCTGTGGGCTTTTTCATCGGTAATGTCTGGCTGATGAGCCTGGGCGTTGCCTACACTCTGGCATTCGCGCCGAGTGGCGAGATCAATGCGTTGCTGCTGGCACTGGCGGGCGCGGGGCTGGGGATCCCCTTGCTGTTGATTCTGCTGGATGAAACCGAAAACGCGTTCGCCGACATTCATTCGGCGGCGGTATCCAGTGCGCTGCTGTCAGGCCTCAAGGTCGAGCATCTGGCGTTGGCGATTGGCGTGATCTGCACCCTGATCGCCTGCCTGGCACCGTTGGCCCAATACCAGAACTTCCTGTTGCTGATCGGCTCGGTGTTTGCGCCGCTGTTCGGCGTGGTGCTGGTCGACCATTTCATTCTGCGGCGTCGCAGTGGTCAGATTGCGCAGGGCGGTTTGCGCTGGATGAGTCTGCTGGCATGGCTTGGCGGCATCAGCACCTACCACTTGCTGGCCAATCTTTATCCGCAGATTGGCGCAACACTGCCAGCGCTCATCGTCGCTGGCGTGTTGCAACTGTTGGTCGGCAGCGCAATCAGCCGCGGCCGGGGAACAGTTCCGGCTTGAGGATGCCATTGAGCTGAGGATAAGGAACCTTCAACTCGATATGGCCCATCGAGTACGGCGCGATGGTGTCCACCGAATACTTGAGGATGACCGCGCCGTAGGTCAGCGCAATGTGTGGCGTACGCTTGAACGGCCAGGTCTTCATGAACTCGCTGTCTTCATTCAGCTTGCCTGACACCAGCCAGCTCTGGTGGGCCAGTTGTGCTTTTTGCCAGAACTCGCTTTCCTTGCCCGGCACGATCATGTCTGCCAGGGTCAGAACCTTCTGTTGCGGGCGCGAATAGTTGATGAACGCCCGGCCAGGGTTGCCGTGAGCGCCACCGTTATCCAGGTAGCTGGAGAGTTCGACAACCACGATACCGTCATGCTGTTCGCGTACCTTTGCCTGCAGATAACTGCTGTTGCGCCCCTGGGCCTGGCTCAGAAACTGCTCCTGATAGGCTTTGATGGACGCAGGCGGCGATGCGCTGGTGTCGGCAACAGTCAATTGCAGCAGTGTCTTCTGAACGATAGCGTCCAGTCGCGGCTCATCGGCAAAGTGCACCGTGTCGATGTTCACCAGCGGGCAATCCGCCGTGGTGCAGCCCGGCTTGATCAGCTCGGACGCATCGCGCTGGACTTGCAGCGGTGTGCGCATGTTGGGCGTGAAGAGGCTTTGGCAGGCGCCGAGCAACAGGGCCAGGCAAGCCAGTGAAGTGATCCTCAATAACGACATGTTGATCCTTGGCAGTGTCAATAAAGGCGGTTGCGTTGTGCGTGTGCAGGCTGGTTGGACTGTAAACAACGTGTTCGGTTCGCTAGATGGCAGATTAGAATTGTTTTCGGCCCCGGCCGTCTACCCTGCATGTTCAAGGGGGCTGCATCCGACTGCCGATGCGCGTTAGGATGGGCCGATGTTCAAAATGGCGGCAAGCGAGAATTCCATGACCCAGACCACACGCACCGTACCCACTGCTTTTGAAACCATCAGCCGTGAAAACTGCTTCAAGGGCTTCTATAAACTGGACAAGCTGCATGTGCGCCATGAGCTGTTCGACGGCAGCATGAGCAAGCAGATCAGTCGTGAATTGTTCGTTCGTCACGACGCGGTTTGCGTGCTGCCTTACGATGCCAAACACGATAATGTGGTGCTTATCGAGCAGTTTCGTGTGGGCGCGATGGAAAAGACCAGCAACCCGTGGTTGATCGAACTGGTTGCCGGGCTGATCGACAAGGATGAGCAGCCGGAAGAAGTTGCTCACCGAGAAGCGGAAGAGGAAGCTGGGCTGGTGTTCAGTTCGCTTTGGCCCATCACAAAATATTTTCCGTCCCCGGGTGGCAGTAACGAGTTTGTTCACTTGTACTTGGGGCAGTGCGACAGTGAAGGCGCAGGCGGCATTCACGGGCTTGAGTCCGAAGGCGAAGACATCCGTGTCACCGTCTGGTCGTTCGATGACGCAATGGACGCCATGAAGAACGGACTGATCAAGAACGCATCGACGATCATCGCCTTGCAATGGCTGGCGCTGAATCGTGCAGAGATAAGGGGGTTATGGTCGTGAATCTATTGCGCGAGCGCTACCGTGTCGATCTTGCAGGACTGCAGGCTGCGTGCGAGGCCAACTACGCGCGCCTGATGCGCCTGTTGCCCGACATGCGCAACGAACAACGCTCGCGCCGCGTCGCCGTCACCCAGGGTGATCAGATGCTGGGCGTGCTGGCCGTCGAAGTGCTGCTCGACTGCCCGTACACCACCACCCTTCAAGTCCGCCAGGAACACAGCCTGCCCTGGCTGCCGGTACCGGTGCTTGAAGTGCAGGTTTATCACGATGCGCGCATGGCCGAAGTCATCGGTGCCGAACATGCGCGGCGCTTTCGCGGCATCTACCCATACCCTAATGCCGACATGCACCAGCCGGACGAAAAAGCTCAGCTCAATCTGTTTCTGGGTGAATGGCTGAGTCATTGCCTGGCGTGTGGGCATGAGTTTGAAGCAGTGCGGTAGCATGCGTGCTAACCGCACTCTCTTATTTCTGACGCCTCGTAAACGTTTATGTCAGGTCAAATTCATCGTCCGATTCAAATATATTATAGGGTTGCCTATTGCATGAACTTGTGCCCGCACTTGCTCCGTGGGCGAATTGATCCTCAGCTGCAGATGCACCTGTCCGTGTTTTGGTTACACTGACTCCGTTTAAGAATCGTCTAGGTAGATAGTTGTACCCGGCTGGTGCTTCCTTAGAGAAGCCCGGTTCATTACTAATCACTTTTTTTATCGTTTCTTGTGGAGTTGATTTCAGTTGCTCTTGAACTGCCTTGATTTGGTCTGGGCCTCTTACCCCTCGGAAAGCGTCCATTGAGTCTTCCATGCCAAAACGCGTGTCAACCACTCCCTCATAGCCCTTTACCGGTTTATTTGTGAGCTTTGAAAATGTGGCGGCGAATGATTTTTCCCCCCCGTCTGCTGAGTGACACATTATCAGCCGTACTTTCTCATATTTATTGAGGTCTACTTTTTTTGATTTCAGGAAATCAAAAAACGAATAGGCTGAAAATGATTTTCCACTGTAAGGCCCGCTTCCGCTGTATTCCTCAATCGCCATCATTGCTGCGTCCCCGACGTCGTCAGGCTTCACACCGTGAGCCATAAACGTAACGCGTTTTCATTGCTTGTCTACTGTCATGAAGAGCGCATTTTCCAGTTTTTCAAACTTATCAAGCTTGCCTGGTGCCCAGCGGGTAACGTTGCTTGCTCCATAAGACGACATCCCTGGCTTGAGTACCTTTATCGTTCCGGTAAGGAGCTTTAGCTTTGGTCCCTTTGTAAATATGGACTCAACCCTCGAGATAAGTCTGCCGGTCCTGCTTGACGTCCAGCGTAGCAGTCGACCGCCCAATCTTAATCCCGCTCTAAAGGGGGCATTCGATATAAAACCCAGAGCGGTAGCGGCGGTTCCCAGTTTTCGGGCCAATTCGGGGTTGACGTCTTCCAGTACGTAACTGGCTATATCAAGACCTGCGGAAGCAACAGCCAATGTTGTCGCGAGGACGCCAGCAGCAAATCCCAAAGAAGACCCTCCTGTGAGGGGGACCATCAGGACGCCCGCGACGGCGACGCTTGCGTTGACCGCAAGGCCTCTCCAGAAATGGCCCAGTGGTTGAGGACTGGTTTCCTGTAATGCCTTCGTCAAGTCACTGATCATATTACTGGCGCCCCAGCGGCTGATCATTACATGCCCGCTGGGGTCGAACAGGTTAACCGGGTCGCCTGCGCAGTAGGCGGTATTGTTGATGCCGCCTGCTCCAAAGGGGCTCCAGCTGTCGGGTTGCAACCAATGTCGCTGTGCCGGACTATACGTCCTGTAGCCGTTGCCCAAGTGATACCAGCCCAATACCGGGTCGATACGCTCGCTATTGAAGCCCAGCCGACATCCGCTATCGAGGTTGGTGCTCTCGCCATAAGGGGTATAGCCAAGTGGGTGCAGTTTTACTCCACCCGTTCCATCATGCGCGCTAAATCCAACGACACCGCTGCCGGGGTCGGTGAGGACGAAGTCTGACCGCACGGTTTCGCCAATACAGGTTTGCTGTACCATATCCTCGCTGAACAGGATACGTTTGAATTCCCTGTTCGTGTCGTCGAACCATGCTTCTCCCGTCAGTTGCGTGCCGTCATACAGCAGCTCACAGGTGTGCTTTGTGGCGCCGATGTATTGAGATATAAGACGGCCAAATGCATCATAACTATAGCGAGTCAACAGTTTGCCGTCGTTGTCTTTAACGCTCGCCAATTGCCCCAGTGGCGTATAGGCCAGCGTGCGTCCTGATTCGTCAGTGGTTTGATTGCCGTTGGCGTCGTAAGCGAGCGTAGCCGTCTGTGTCGATGTTGTTTTGGAGCCTGACCTCAATTCGGTTTTTACAGACAGTCTTCGAGTCGGATTTTTAACGGTGTCATACGTGTATGTTTGAATACAGGTGCTGCCATCGGCGTAGGTCGAAGAGCATTCGCTCAGGTTGTGTAATTCGTCATAACCATAGCTCTGCTTCGAAAGGCTCTTTCCAGCCTGATCCTGAGGCCAGTCTGCAACGTCAGTCGTGCATTCGTAGCTGTTCAGTCGATCCCGGGCATCGTAGGAGAAGCCTTCCGTGCGTTGGAGCACTCCTTCACGCGTCAGGGTTTTACTGCTCACTTGGCCATTGGCCAGGTAACTGTTCGTCAAGGCCAATAACGGTTTGTTGTTGAGTGTATATTCGCGTGCTATCTCTTGGCCGAACGCGTCCCACGTAAAGCGAACGTCAAGGCGTTCACCGCTTGCCTGATTGACCACCGTGCGTTGTAGCGGCTCACCAAACGCGGACCAGAGATAGTGATAGTGCAATTCACCATGAATCACACGAACTACACGGTCCAGGTAGTCGCGAAATACCCGCATCTGGCGACCATCTACTGCCGTGCTCGTCAAGAGCCCGCCCTTCAGTGATCGGGTCATTTCGGCCTGCCGACTTCCTCGGGGCGATGTTTGGGTAATACTCGTTAACCCCAGACTTTGCGGTGAACTTGTAAGGCTGGACCACGCCTCGGCGCTGGGTACCGATACAGGGTCCACAGTGACAGTCAGTACGTTGGGTTGAGAGATTACCCGTTGTGTATGAACTTTCTTGTTGATCGAAAGAGTTGCTGTGTGTCCATCTGCTGAGACGGCTGATTCGAGCAGGGTCTTATCCGGCCTGACGATTGTGCTGGCGGATCCGCCCGGGAATTCATACGTTAACTCTCCTACGGTAGTCTGCCTGGCGGCGGCGGTCATTTTTTGCGTGCCAAGCACAGTGGATCCGACGTTGAGTTGTGTGATGTAGTCGCTGAGTTCGTGGTACTTACGTTCTGTGCGAGTGCCGTCGGGAGCGATGATAGCTACTGCACGCTCCAACTCGTCATATTCGATGCAATGTTCACTGGTGTTGCTGGTACGGATTTTTATCAATCGCCTTTCATCGTCGAACGTGCGCTCGATAGTCCGGTCGGTTGATGCGTCCCTGGCAGTAGATGGCCGGAGTGTTTCGAGTAGCGCGGTGTGGCCCTTATCTAAATTCCGTCCGGAAAGCTGCCTTATGAGTTGGGCGCCGCTGTCAGCCCCAATAACTTGCTCATTTATAAGGATCCCTGCATCTTCCCGCGTGTAATCGGCCATCCAGGCCAGTTTTGAGGCGTCCACAGCCGCCTCAGGTCTGGCATCTTTGGTGCGGCGTAACCCGCCGGGCAAGTAATCGTATAGTGTCTGATTGGTGGCATCGGGACCGTCATATTCGATGCGCGAGATCACACAGAACGCCGAATCAGGCAATATCGTCCGCTTTATGGCCACCCAGACAGGGCGCTGCAAACCGTCATAAAGCGTGCGTACCTGTTGCTCAGCTTCGGTGACAGTGACTTGTAATCCCTCGGCGGTAATACTGTAGTCAGTCGTTTCGACCGCGTCTGCTTTCCATGCACCCGCTTCGGTGGTACCCCGTTCCTGTCTCACCAGTCGCCCCAAACTATCGTGAACATATCGGAATTCGAGGCCGTCTCTGGTTTCTGACAGCGGTCGCCCGCTCAATCGAGAGAAAATCCGACTGGATATAATCTTCCCCTGTACCTCGGCGCGAACGGTGCGCCCAACAGAAGGATTGTCGTCATAGAGGATGCTTGTGGTCAGCGTATTCCGTTGCATACCCAGCCAGGAGTTCTGTACAACGGATTCTTTCCAGGCAGTTGTATTTTCGGTCGCGACGTCGGGAATCGAGCGGCTGATAACCCGCTGTTCAATCAATGCGTTTTTGCGACCCTCTATTAATGAGGGCAGCATGGTTGTAGTGTCGAGCGTAACCCCGGTCAAAACAACGACTTTTGAGGGCACGAGGACTGAGCGTTGATTGACCGGGTTTTCCCTGGCCTGATAAGCATAGGCTGTGATTTGCTGACTTTTCGGATAGGCCGGATCATGGACGTACTCTACTTTCACCGGAGGCATATAGCCTTCGGATACTTTCGGGCAGGTCAGGGTCACCAAGTCTTTCGATAGCGGTTTTTCGGCGATCAGCGATATGTCCAGCCCTTGCCCGCCAGTGTCGGGGTAATACAACCATTCAGTGACAACCCCGTCGACAGCGATACTCTTGGTGAGTTGGCCGATGTTGTTGTAGGCCAGTGTCTGGACGGTAGTGGTTCTTTCTGTGTTCGGGTGGCTGAGGTCGGTATAGTCGGTCGTAATTTTAGTGGGCAACCCGAATCCCTTCTCACCCGGACTTGCATTGGAGAACTCCCAACTGGTGACCTTCTCGGCCTGAAACTGGACCTGGAGATCTTCTCTGACTTGAAGATGATTTTTATTGAACGCGTGCCGTGTAGAGACAATATGGTCCGGGTTCTGACGCAGAATCTGAACATAATAGCCTTCATCGTCGACTAACTCGCGAAGTGCAAACTGTTCATAAGATAGGCTGTTTTGGTGAGCTTCAGGAGGCTTGCTAAAGCCTAAATAATTGGTTTCTGAATAAAAATAGTGATCAGTGATATTGCTCTGGCAAGCGCCGGGAAATAAGCTGTGCAATGTTACGCATGGAAGAGGTGGCTTTTCATAGTATGGAAATGGCATGCCCCCTTTACGGTATGTGACAAGCTCAATCGAGCCATCCTCCTCTTCGATTCTATTGAGCACCCGGTCCAGCGTGGGGTCCGCACAGTAACCGTATTTTAGTTTTTGTGAGACCTTTAGGTTTTTGTCTATTCGTGTCAAACCTGTTAACGCGTACGAGGAAAGTTCAAGTCTGACCGTGTAAGCCTCATCCGTTTTTGGCCACACGCTGATCTCAACTGTACTGATGTCTGATGAGGGCGCGCTGTAGGTTGAAGAGAGGATGACGTTACCGTCGCTTGATATTTTTTTAAGGAGAAATTGGCCTTGGTTACGGCTCCATTCAATAGACAGAGTTCCTCCTTGCGGTGATGTCACTTCCGACGGAAGCAACTGACCAAACGCTCTCTCCCAGTAAGCAATTTTTTTCAAGAGACCTGCTTTGTCTTTCTTCCACTCAGTAACGGATGCACTCCAGTCGACAATACCGGCTCCCATGTAAAGCTGAGGTAGAAACCCGGCGAGAATGGCTTCGCCAGTGTTGGCATCCTGATACAGTTTGATCAGGTTGGCGTCAGGCATGGATACTGCGTAGATGGCTTTTAAAAGGATGATCAGTTTTTTACGGAAGGTATCGTTCGGCTCCATCTGATCGCCTTGCGGGGCAGTCAGGACTTCTCGCTTGCCGTTGAGATGGTCCAACGTGAACGTGGTGTAATCGGCATTGCTGCTGAGCCAATAGCCAGGTTTGGACAGGGTTTTACCTTTCGCCAGATCTGCCCATTCCTGGTCGGTCAGCTCACACGTCTGGCCTGTCGCCAGCGTCAGGCGTCTATCTCGAATTTCCAGACTGGAAAAGCGAAAGGCCCAGCCATCCCCCAGGCCCGCTTCGTTGCCACGTAATGCGGAATAGTGCAAGGTAAGATCAATATCCGGGCCTTGACCATTCAATCCAGTCAGATTTGCGATGGGGTAATGAGCATGAAACAATCCGGTGCGAGGGTCAACACCGTTGTCAACCTCGCCGCTCACATCAAACACTTCCGAGCGAAAAGTCGAGCCATAATCTTCACACAATGGACTTGTTGGCGCTGAACTGTCTTCAATTTCTTTTGCGGGTAAACGTACCGCCTGCGAGTCAATGGTATTGCCCTTTTGATCCAGTCCCAGCACATGAGCAACTGTCAGATCCTCAATGCTTTGAGGTATATCCAGATACAGAAAACAAGCTGCTTGGTTACTTGCAAGTGCCTCATGTCTGTTTGTTTTTCTGGTGATAAACCTGTCTGTATCAGGCGCGCTTGATAGGTTCTTGAAGTTACAGCAGTCGATAATACTGATTCCAATTTTTTTGGCTTCGTCAGTCAGTTTGAATAATTGAGTTGAATTCGATTTTTTTGCGTAGATTGCCAGGCAGTTATTTGGTAAAAGGGTGTGGCTAACGCGTGTTGGGTATCGGCGTGTGTCAGGACTATTAAAGTGCATCGTGGGTCGGTAATGAGTGCCTTGATACAAGGAGAAAAGTTTTTTTATAGGATTTACATCAATGAACGTTTCCTCATATTTTTTTGAAATGGCAAGGAGCTTTTCATCGTCGAGCAGGCTGCTTAGCGTGGGGTTTTTGTCGCTTTTGCAGGCCTCGAATAACGCAACAGGAAAGCTTCGCGCTTGAGCATAGGCTGGGTTGTTATTACGGTCGAAAAAGCTAAAAACCCATTCCGTGTTTTTGAGTTTTTGTTCTACGTACTCTATGGTTTCCCGGTCAAGGACTTTCGAATAAGAATAGAGATCGGCGTCTGTAATGGAGGCGGCAAGCATGTACGCTACAAAAATTCTTGATTTATATTTTTCGATTAAGAATATTGTAAGGTTCTTTTGGCTGGTTGCATCTTCATATCCATATTCATATCCATATCCATATCCATATCCATATTCATATTTATCTTCATATTCATATTCATATTCATCCACGGATGCAGCCATGACTGCAGGGGGCGAAACACAAACCAGCCCCGTAAAACCGGGTGCTGACATCCTGACCTGCAATGTCCCCTCCACTTGCCAGACGACTCCGTACGTTGCGGCTGGATCTGACAAGGTCGATGCCTTGACCTTTGCTTCTCCAATCCGTACATAAATATCCACTGGTGAAGCTTTAAGCGAAGAGGCCCATGTCATCAGCCATTGTGACTTTTTGCGCTCTTTTTCATCAGTAGGTTTGTAGATGTGCTCAGCGATCAAGGTATTGGAATACTCATCCCAGACTTGGGTGCGTAACTCCTCACCGTCGTTCAGATCGCGTGAAGGCGTTACTTCCAGGCGGGTGGTCCAGATGGTTGGCGTCAGTGTGACCGCAATGTCCGATACCTGCGGTATCCACAGTGCGTTACCCGATGCCGCGGCGGAAATTTTACCGTCGGCATTCTGTGTACCTGTTTTGGTAAAGCGGCAATCACGATTGAATTGGCTCATCAAATCCATCTGCCAGTCAACCGTGTTCAACCGCTTTGGATCAGGCGTAAAGATGAAGTGTTCGTGCAGCGCCTGAGTACTGATGTCTCTGACCTCTAGCCTTAGCTGGGTATCTGCCTGAAGGGGGTGGTCAGGCAGTGCGAGCCCTTCGACCCAGTTGTTTTTCACGGCGGCCGTGGTGAATGCACGGTAAGCGTTACTGTAATGCCAAAGTCGCGGTTGGCCATCGGACGTTGAAAAAACTCCAGAAGTGTCCATATGACCAGCCTTCAGTTTACTGCCTTTCTTGTTGATCTCATGTGCAAACGCAATGGGCCATGTCGCCTTGCCTTTGTTTGCAGCGGTCGCTATAAACTCGATGGTCTCCACCAATGAGCCGTCTACAAGGCGAACCAGCCAGGCGAAAAGTTTTTCGCCGATATCAAGATCACGATCTGCGCGTATCAAGCTGGGGCTTGTCCACCCGTGAGCAGCCGCACTTGCGCCGTCCGGGTCAAAGCCTGTCATATCCGGCAGCGTGTCGTTGGGCTGGTTCGTGAGTGTGTTGACTGGCTTGGGCGGGGTGGTAAAAGGCTGTGCATCAGTGCCGGTTTTTGGAGCAGCGTCGGTTGCCGGAGGCGCTTTGATTTCCTGATAAATACCGGTTTTCGGATCAAAGACACTCGCCGCCAGTTTGCCGTAATCGGCTTTTAATGCGCGTCTGGAAAATTCCCGATCGTTGATTGCGTAGACGTTGATCATCGAAACCGAGACTTCGGTGTCGCCAGGCTTCTCGATGATGATCAGTTTGTCAGTCTTGAAATCAATTTGTTTGACGATACCGGACACAGAGTCACTCTTGCCATATTGGAGCTGTAAGCCCAGCGAGGAGGCCCGAGTCTTTTCGTCGAGTTCGTGTGTCTCGAAATAAGTAGCGTATTCGGCATCGAGATATTTTTTGATTTCCACTTCACGCCGTGCATTGATGTCAGCGATAAGTAATTGGGTGTCTTCGGTTTCTTTTTTTGAAATATCCATAGTAGCGCTACCCGCCCTTTATTCATGCTAAATTTATATAAGGTTCGTAGGTATGATCATCGCCACTGCACGAACACTAACTCGGTCAAGCTACTCCCAGAAATGGCGCCTGTGACCTGTCATTTTTGTCAGGTGCTGATTCCCCTGAAGCGGAGTACGCTGAACATTTTTAAAGTCACTCCGTAATGAATCGCTGAATGTCCGCTTGCCATTGTCGTAAGTCGACTCAGCCTCGACGCTTGTGCTCACAGGACATCTCTGCCCCCAATGCAATATGGGCACATTTCACGGGGCAGCGTTGGGCAAGGGGTTTCTTTATGGCGCATGGGGGCTCGTCAAGTCAGTTGCAGAATTTTCAGACCTGATCAGTCCGTTTGATGCGCTCTCCAATGCTGCTGTGTCGGCATGGAGCGCAGAAGTATTGCCGGGTGGTAGTTGGCTCGATTCCTTTATCGAACAATATTCCGCTGCTCAGCACCGTGAGCTGGCAGAAGCGCTGGGTTTTGATCCCGCTACGATCAGCCGCGAAAAGATGGCGCATGCCTACGAAGTCGCGAGTTATGTCTTTCAGGACAATGAAAGCCAGCTTGCTCTGGGGCATTTCGCCAGAGAGTACGTCAAGATTCAAAATCACGAATCCATTCTGCACTTTACCGGAGGAATGGTTTTCGAGATCGTGCTCGCCGCGCTGCTAGTCTACTTGACCGGTGGAGTGGGGCTGGCAGCACGGGTCACCGCTGCCAGCACACGTTTAACTCCAACGCTCAAGCGGCTTGGCGAAGTGCTGGAAAAGCTGGGGCGTGATCTCAAGATTGCGCGTGTTCACGCAGAAGGCCATGCTAATGAGTGACTCAAAAAAGAATATCAGTTATGCGGAGTACGCTTCTCTGAATGACGGGAAGGTATCCAGATTTAAGTACTTATATATGGTGCTCGATAGCGAGAATATTCATGACGATTTTAAGTGCATTCTTTTTGGTTTGTTTAATCCGACTATTTTCTTTCTGAATGAAGGCTATTTCATTGAAGAGAATTTCACGCAGGATCGCTACGATCAAACGGTAGCGCAAGGTCTTGCACCATTAGAGATTCCTGTCTGGTTGAATATGATCGAGATTACCAGTTTGCTCGGTGATGTCGGTTATGACGAAGCCGCCGAGCTTGGTGCGTTAATTCGAGACTGCTGGAATACAAAGCTGAATCGACAGTTTCCTGACTCGGGTTTCGAAGCAAGGCTTGTGCTGGAGGATGACCTGGATGAGGTGTGGGTTACGTTGTGTAAGCAATAACTCGGCCTTCTTTACGCTGGCGTCATGTCTCTGACCGTTGGCAAGGTGCGCTGGGGGCGTTCCTTTTATATCTATCATTGGCAGGTTCATCGGTATTGTGTTGCTCATGCTGAGGCGTTGTGTGCATTTGATCGGGTTGCCTCGTATGACCTCATGAGGGATTGTCGTCTGGTTCGTCAGGTTTTTATGAGCAGCGTGTCGTTGGTCCGTTCAGCTTGCAAAGTGTCGGAAGCTGCCTAATCTCATAGGTACACAGGCCAATGTGTGCCCATAGAACATAAGGGAATATGATCATGAGTCTAGAACACGGTGCCATATTTTACATGGACGTCAATTATTCAGGCGAAGGCTATGCGTATGAAGAATCGGTTATTCAAAATAACCTTCCGCCAGCGCTGAATGACAGGTTTCGTTCGGTGGACATAAAGCCCCGTTCCAAAGTTTATGCATGGAGGCACTACGGGGACGGTTTCGATCAGTATTATGATTTTGATGTTTCTCAGCCTGATATTCAAAGTGTGGGCGGTGTGTCTACGATCCTGGTCGCCCCTAAAGATTCAGCGTTGTTTGCGATAAGGCTTGTAGGTCAGGCCGGTGATGACAGGAAATATCATGCATTTGTCAGGACTTTTACCATTACGAATCCTAAAGAAATAGAATCAGGCTCAGGCTATGAAATCGTTGGACTGATTCCCATCGATGGGAGGGATTATGTGACGGATATAATCATCTTTGATGCCGGTGATATACCTGTTCTTCATGGTGCTGTTTATGTACGTTATGATGCAAGCAAAAAAACACTTCTCAGTACGATCTACAGTGAGCTTTTTCCCATAGGGGAACTCGAGTTTAATAAGGTGTCGGATTACCAGTTTGACCTGAAGATCATTTCCATTCCGGGTGTGCTCGGTGCACGGTCGGTAGATTTTAAGATGCTAAAAGAGCAGCTGTCTTAAGCAGTAATATCTGTCAGTCTTTGTGCTGGGGGCTTGTAGGTTGTTTCTGAATAGACTTTAAAGCGGGTCGCGCGTTCTTGAATTTGAAATTCTATGGTTTACATTCGCTATGATTTCATCTGCAGGTAGAACGAATGAGCGTTTTGGAGAGGTATCTGGATTTTTTTCAAACATTGATAGCCTGTTTCGCTGGCGTCATTTTCGGTATTTTCCTCTACTTCGGGCTGATGACCTTGCTGGACGGTGCTCTGCGTTGGGAGCACTCCCTGTATGCATCCATTGTGGGTGCGGTCATTGGTGTTTTTTCTCTGAGGCTTATGCCGTGGGCCGTTCATTTGGCAGGGTTGGCAGGAATGGTTCTGGGCGTGTTATTGGCGCTCGTGCTCGCAGGGTATGTCTGGCCCGAGATGCCCTATGAGCACATTCCAGGTTATTTCCTGATCGCGGGGTTGGCAGGCATGCTCTGCGCCGGGCTTTTGGTTTACCGGGTGCTCAAGGTCCGACCCAATCAACAAATGTGAACCAATCATCACCCGCACCCACATTCCCGGTTTACCCGCCCGTTGCCGCATCACATAATCGCGCTGAATCCTTTCTGGGAGACGGCCTTGCCAAGCGCAGCCCTTTCATCGTCAGTTTTGCTGGTGCAGATATCCGATAGCCACCTGTTTGCCGAGGCGGACGGGGCATTGCTGGGTATGAGCACCCGCGACAGTCTGGAAAAAGTCGTTGATCAGGTGCTGGCCGAGCAGCCGCACATCGATCTTGTGGTCGCCAGCGGCGATATCTCGCAGGATGGCAGCGTCGAGTCTTACGAAGCGTTTCGTCGGATAAGCGGGCGGATCGATGCGCCAGCGCGCTGGTTTGCCGGCAATCATGATGAATTGCCGCAGATGGAGCACGTCGCTCAGGGTGAGGGGCTGCTTGATCCGGTTGTAGACATCGGCCGGTGGCGGGTGACGTTGCTGGATTCGGCGGTGCCTGGCTCGGTACCGGGTTTTCTGGCAGATGGGCAGTTGCAGTTGCTGGAACGGTCGTTGAGCGAGGCGCCAGACCGGCATCATCTGGTTTGCCTGCATCATCATCCGGTGGCCATTGGCTGTGAATGGATGGCGCCCATTGGTCTTCGTAATGCTGATGCGTTGTTTGCGGTGCTGGACCAGTTTGTGCAGGTAAAGGCCGTGCTCTGGGGGCATGTGCATCAGGAGTTCGACCAGGTGCGTAACGGCGTGCGCCTGTTGGCGTCGCCTTCGACCTGCATTCAGTTCGCGCCGGGCAGTGTGGATTTCAAGGTGGACACGTTGGCGCCGGGCTATCGCTGGTTGCGACTGCATGATGACGGACGGCTGGAAACCGGTGTTTCCAGAGTGGTCGGCATGGTCTTTGAAGCGGATTACGGCGGCACCGGTTACTGAATCAGGCGACGAAGTATTTCCAGTGAGGTGTTGTAGCGTAAGTCCCTGTAAACTACACGGCTTTGCCTTGCACTCAGGAGCGACAGCGTGACCAGTGACACACCTGCCTTGCTGTACATCCACGGCCTGAACAGCTCGGCCCAGTCGAAAAAAGCCTGTCAGCTGATTGCGCTGATGAAATCGCTGGGGCTGGCTGATCGCCTGCAAGTACCTGAACTGCATCACCATCCGCGTCAGGCCATGCTGCAACTCGAGTCCGCTATCGGGGCGTTGGGCAGGCCATTACTGGTCGGCAGCTCCCTCGGCGGCTACTATGCGACTCACCTGGCGCAGCGCCACGGCCTCAAGGCGGTGCTGATCAACCCGGCGGTCAACCCGCATCAATTGTTCGACGGGTTTCTCGGCATGCAGCAAAATCTGTACACCGGCGAGCAGTGGCAGTTGACCGAGGACCATATTCAGGCGCTGGCCGAGCTGGAAGTCCCGGCCCCGCAAGACCCACAGCAGTTTCAGGTGTGGTTGCAGACCGGTGACGAAACCCTTGATTATCGGCGTGCCGAGAAGTTTTACCGCGCCTGTGCCCTGCGTATTCAGGCGGGTGGCGACCACAGCTTTCAGGGGTTTGCCGAGCGGTTGCCTGCGCTGCTGAGCTTCGCCGGTTTTGCGCCCGACCTGCTGCAAGGGATCGACCTGTCGGTGCTATAAGCGGTTGATGCAAGCGGTTGATGCCCGTTCACACGAATGCAAGAACATTGAATCCCCGAAATTTCATGAAAGATTGATAACGAGAACCCATGGCCAATCCCAGCGCTAGCTCTTATAACGCAGACGCCATCGAAGTCCTCTCGGGCCTCGATCCGGTTCGCAAACGTCCGGGCATGTACACCGACACCTCGCGACCCAATCACCTGGCGCAGGAAGTCATCGACAATAGCGTCGACGAAGCCCTGGCCGGTCATGCGCGCTCGGTGCAGGTCATCCTGCACGCCGACAACTCTCTGGAAGTGTCCGACGACGGTCGCGGCATGCCGGTGGACATTCACCCGGAAGAGGGCGTGTCCGGCGTCGAGCTGATCCTTACCAAGCTGCACGCGGGTGGCAAATTCTCCAACAAGAATTACCAGTTTTCCGGCGGCCTGCACGGCGTGGGGATTTCCGTGGTCAACGCGCTTTCCACTCAGGTTCGGGTGCGGGTCAAGCGTGATGGCAACGAATACGAAATGACCTTCGCCGACGGCTACAGGGCCACCGAGCTGGCTGTCATTGGCACAGTCGGCAAGCGCAACACCGGCACCAGCGTTTATTTCGCGCCTGATCCGAAGTATTTCGATACGCCCAAGTTTTCGGTCAGCCGCCTCAAGCACGTGCTCAAGGCCAAAGCCGTGCTGTGCCCTGGACTGCTGGTCAGTTTTGAAGACAAGTCCAGCGGCGAGAAAATCGAGTGGCATTATGAGGACGGCCTGCGCTCTTACTTGCAGGATTCGGTCACCGAGTTCCTGCGCCTGCCCGACGAGCCGTTCTGCGGCAGTTTTGCCGGTAACAAGGAAGCGGTCGATTGGGCGCTGCTGTGGTTGCCCGAGGGGGGCGACAGTGTTCAGGAAAGCTACGTCAACCTGATCCCGACCGCGCAGGGCGGCACCCACGTCAATGGCTTGCGCCAGGGCTTGCTGGATGCCATGCGCGAGTTCTGCGAGTTCCGCAACCTGCTGCCGCGCGGCGTAAAGCTCGCGCCGGAAGACGTCTGGGAGCGCATCGCTTTTGTGCTGTCGATGAAGATGCAGGAGCCGCAGTTCTCCGGCCAGACCAAAGAGCGTTTGTCGTCCCGTGAAGCGGCGGCGTTTGTCTCGGGTGTGGTCAAGGATGCGTTCAGCCTGTGGCTCAACACCCATTCCGAGCTTGGCCTGCAGCTGGCCGATCTGGCGATCAACAACGCCGGGCGTCGTCTCAAGGCCAGCAAGAAAGTCGAACGCAAGCGCATCACCCAAGGCCCTGCGTTGCCGGGCAAACTGGCTGATTGTGCCGGGCAGGATCCAGCGCGCTCCGAGCTGTTTCTGGTCGAAGGTGACTCCGCCGGTGGTTCGGCCAAGCAGGCACGCGATAAGGAGTTTCAGGCCATCCTGCCGTTGCGCGGCAAAATTCTGAACACCTGGGAAGTGGACGGCGGCGAAGTGCTCGCCAGCCAGGAAGTGCACAACATCGCTGTCGCCATCGGTGTTGATCCAGGCGCAGCGGACATCAGCCAGTTGCGCTACGGCAAGATCTGCATCCTCGCCGACGCCGACTCGGACGGTCTGCACATTGCCACGCTGCTGTGTGCGTTGTTCGTCCAGCACTTCCGCCCGTTGGTCGATGCCGGCCATGTGTATGTCGCCATGCCGCCGCTGTACCGGATCGACCTGGGCAAGGAAATCTACTACGCGCTGGATGAAGCCGAACGTGATGGGATTCTTGACCGTCTGGTAGCCGAAAAGAAACGCGGCAAGCCGCAGGTCACCCGATTCAAAGGGCTGGGTGAAATGAACCCGCCGCAGTTGCGCGAAACCACCATGGACCCGAACACGCGGCGTCTGGTCCAGCTCACGCTGGATGACTATGCCGCGACGTCGGAAATGATGGACATGCTGCTGGCCAAGAAGCGCGCCGGTGATCGCAAGTCCTGGCTTGAGTCGAAGGGCAACCTTGCTGAGGTCCTGACTTGATGCGAGCCTGGCTCGCCGCTTTGGCTTTTGCTGTTCAGGCTCTCATCATTGCGCCGGTTTTCGCCGTGCCGCTGGAAGTCCTGAAACTGCAATCCGAGCATCCGGTGGACGGCATGGTCGGCGGTAATCTGTCCGGGCTTGCCCTGTGCAACGGCCGGCTGTGGACGGTTTCCGACCGCGACGACAACCTGCTGTACAGCCTCGATGTGTCGGAAAACACCTGGAAAGCCGAGCCACAGCGCATCGATGCGCCGACACCTGATAGCTACCTGCCGTTGAAGCTGCGTTCACTGGCGGGCCTGTCTTCGGTAGTGCGCGGCGGTAATCTTGATTTCGAAGGCGTCAGTTGTGACGCTGCGGGCAATCGGTATCTGGTCAGCGAAGCCTATGGCACCGTCCTCAAGGTGCCGGTCAGCGGCGCGCCTTCATGGCTGCCACTGCCCAAGGAATTGATCGAGCAGGCCCGCGCGCAAGGCATGCTGCAACACTTCAACGCGATCTTCGAAGGAGTCGCGGTGAACGCCGCTGGCGACCGCATCTGGCTGGCTGCCGAACGCGAAAAGCGCGGTTTGCTGGTGGTCAGGCGTGATCAGGATCAGTGGACCTGCGGACAAAGCTGCGTGCTGCTGTCCGAGTCGGGTCAGGAGCAACTGCCGCCCGAACAGGGCAGCAAAAAGGTTTCCACGGATTTTTCCGATCTGTCGCTGTACAACGGCAAGCTGTTCACGCTGGAGCGCGCGGTGTATCGCATCTGCCGGCGTGACCTTGAGACCGGGCAGATCGAACGCTGCTGGTCGTTTGCCAAGGAAGCGATGGTGCCGTCGCGTCGTTACGATCAGCCTTACGGTCTGACCGAGGCGTTGGTGGTGGATGAAAGCGGGGCCTGGGTCGGCATCGACAATAACTTCGGTGCCCGCGCCGATGGCGAGAAACGCCCGATTGTCTGGCGCTTTGCTGCGCCGAAAGCGGGCTGGAGTGACGGTCAGTGAGTCAGTCAGAAAATCATCCGCAACCCGGCAAGCGCGCTGGCAAGGTCTTGATGATCGTGGCCTGGGCGGCGGGACTGTTTTTGGCGACCCGTTTTTTCGGCGGCTGGGAAGACAAACAGCAAAACCCTAACGCCGTGGTGTCTTCGCAACACGGTGACGGCTATATAGAAGTGCAACTGGTCGGTAATCGCCAGGGGCATTTTGTCAGTACCGGACAGATCAACGGCCGGACAGTGGAATTTATGATCGACACCGGGGCGACCGACGTCGCCATACCCGGTGACATGGCCGACAGCCTCGGTTTGAAGCGCGGCCTGCCGGTCACGGTCAGCACCGCCAATGGCAACAGCCAGGGCTTTAGAACCACGCTGGACCGCCTGCAACTGGGCGATATCGTTCTGAACAACGTGCGTGCCCTGGTAGCGCCTGGTCTGGAAGGTGAACAGGTGCTGCTGGGCATGAGCGCAATGAAACAACTCGAATTCACACAGCGCGGCGGCAACTTGCTGCTGCGCCAGTCAACGAAATAAAGAGGCCCGCATGAGCGACTCCCTTGACCTCAGCCTGGACGGCGTAGAACGCCGATCACTGGCTGACTTCACCGAACAGGCCTACCTCAACTACTCCATGTACGTGATCATGGACCGTGCCTTGCCGCACATCGGCGACGGCCTGAAACCGGTACAGCGGCGCATCATCTACGCGATGAGCGAGCTGGGCCTGGGGGCCGACGCCAAGCACAAGAAGTCGGCGCGTACCGTCGGTGATGTTCTCGGCAAGTTCCATCCGCACGGCGATTCGGCCTGCTACGAAGCCATGGTGCTGATGGCTCAGCCGTTCAGCTATCGCTACACGCTGGTAGACGGGCAGGGTAACTGGGGTGCGCCGGATGATCCCAAGTCCTTCGCTGCCATGCGTTACACCGAGGCGCGCCTGTCGCGCTACTCCGAAGTGTTGCTCAGCGAACTGGGCCAGGGGACCGCGGACTGGGTGCCGAACTTTGACGGCACGCTCGACGAGCCCGCAGTGTTGCCTGCACGGTTGCCGAATATTCTGCTCAACGGCACCACCGGTATCGCCGTCGGCATGGCCACTGACGTTCCGCCGCACAACCTGCGCGAAGTTGCCAGCGCCTGCGTGCATCTGCTCGACGAGCCCAAGGCCACGATTCCAGAGCTGTGCGAGCATATTCTGGGGCCGGATTATCCGACCGAAGCCGAGATCATCACGCCGCGTGCCGACCTGCTGAAAATCTATGAAACCGGTCGTGGTTCGGTGCGTATGCGTGCCGTGTACCGCATCGAAGATGGCGATATCATCGTCACGTCGCTGCCGCATCAGGTTTCCGGTGCCAAGGTGCTGGAGCAGATCGCCGCGCAGATGCAGGCCAAGAAACTGCCGATGGTTGCCGACTTGCGTGACGAGTCGGACCACGAAAACCCTTGCCGCATCGTGATCATCCCGCGCTCCAACCGGGTTGAGCTGGACGAACTGATGCAGCATCTGTTCGCGACCACGGAGCTTGAATCCAGTTATCGGGTCAACATCAACATCATTGGCCTGGACGGCAAACCGCAGCTCAAGAACCTCAAGACGCTGCTCAGCGAATGGCTGACGTTCCGTATCGGCACTGTGCGTCGTCGTTTGCAATTTCGTCTGGACAAGGTCGAGCATCGCCTGCACCTGTTGGACGGTTTGCTCACGGCTTACCTGAATCTGGATGAGGTGATCCACATCATCCGTACCGCCGAACATCCCAAGGCGGAGCTGATTGCGCGTTTCGGTCTGTCGGAAATTCAGGCTGACTACATCCTCGACACCCGCCTGCGCCAATTGGCACGTCTGGAAGAGATGAAGCTGCGCAGCGAGCAGGATGCCCTGCGTAAAGAGCAGGCCAAGCTTCAGGCGTTGCTGGGCAGTGAATCCAAACTGCGCAAGCTGGTGCGCGCCGAGCTGATCGCCGACGCTGAAACCTATGGTGATGACCGTCGTTCGCCGATCGTTGCCCGCGCCGAAGCCAAGGCGCTGTCTGAAAACGAATTGATGCCCACTGAGCCGGTGACCGTCGTGCTGTCGGAAAAAGGCTGGGTGCGTTGCGCCAAAGGTCATGACATCGATGCCACCGGGCTTTCCTATAAAGCCGGAGATGGCTTCAAGACGTCGGCCATTGGCCGTTCCAACCAGTTTGCGGTGTTCATCGACTCGACCGGACGCAGCTATTCGGTTGCCGCGCACACCCTGCCGTCCGCACGGGGGCAGGGCGAGCCGTTGACCGGCAAGTTGCAACCGCCACCGGGCGCAACCTTTGAATGTGTGTTGCTGCCCGAAGACGACGCGCTGTATGTGATCGCCTCCGATGCCGGTTACGGTTTTGTGGTCAAGGGTGAAGACCTGCAAGCCAAGAACAAGGCCGGCAAGGCGCTGTTGAGCTTGCCGGGCGGGGCGAAAGTTATTCTGCCGCGCCCCGTGGCTGACCGTGAGCTGAACTGGCTGGCGGCGGTGACCACCGAAGGTCGCCTGCTGGTCTTCAAAGTCAGCGATTTGCCGCAACTGGGCAAAGGCAAAGGCAACAAGATCATCGGCATTCCGGGCGAACGGGTCGCCAGTCGTGAAGAATATGTAACCGATCTGGCAGTGATCGCACAGGGCGCTACGCTTGTGCTTCAGGCGGGCAAACGAACGCTGTCGCTCAAGCCTGAAGACCTCGAACATTACAAGGGGGAGCGCGGTCGCCGTGGCAATAAACTGCCAAGGGGCTTCCAGCGGGTCGACGCATTATTGGTGGAAAATAGCTGAAAACATTGATCTGGCACCAACGTTCTTCGTTTTGCCATGAAGTACGATGCATAATCGCTGGAGTCATGATGCATATTCACGGATGATATGGGGTCTTGGGGTGCATGCGTGGCTCAGTGCCTGCATGGGTCTTGAAAGTACTAATACTGTGGCTTGTCTGTGGACGGCCACCTGGATGGGATGATGAATTTTCTACGCCTTCCCCTGATCTTGCTGATGACTGGCGTTCTGGGTCTGGCTGGTTGCAGTTCGCGCCAGCCGACCGCGCTGTATCAGCTCGATAGCGGTGAGCCTGGTCAGCCGAAACAGAGTAGCGGTCTGGCAGTATTGCTGGGTCCTGTTTCGGTGGCCGACTATCTGCAACGCGAAACCCTTTTACAACGCCAGCCGGATGGCACCCTGACCGCATCGCCTGACGGGCGCTGGGCGGGCAACCTGTCTTCGGATATCGACCAGTTGCTCCTGCGCCAACTGGCCTGGAAACTGGACAGCCAGCGAGTCGTAATGGCGCCTGCGGTTGCCAATTTCACGCCGGACGTTCAGGTCGTATTGTCGATCACCCGTCTGGACTCCGGTGCCAAACAGCCTGCGGTTCTGGATGCGCAATGGCGTCTTCTGGACCGCAAAGGCCATGTCCGCGACAGCCGACTGGTCCACCTTGAGCAAGTCCATGCCGGCAGCTCTGCCGACCAGGTCAAGGCGCAAGGCATGCTCTTGCAGCGCCTGGCCGATCAGGTCAGCACGGCGATCAAGCCGATTTCCTGGCAGCCGCTCGAAGAGCCAAAAAAGGCCCCGGTGGCCAAGGCCAAAGAGCCTGACAAGCCACGCATGCCAATGGCATCGCCGATACGTACCGACCTTGAGGTGTTCCGCTTCTAGACTGAATCGGACAAACAAAAAAGCCCGCAGCGATGCGGGCTTTTTGTTGGGTGTTCGGACGCTTCTCGTTTCAGTCCGGGTACCTATCGTTCATCACGTTCCAGAGTAGGAATGCCGTGCGTGACGCTCTGCGTCACAAATCTGCGCCACGCCCCCCGCCCTCAAGATCGGACGCAGAGCGTCCAGAACTGCATGCGACGCAGAGCGTCGCACGATAGGTTATCAGCAGCACGATAGTTGAGATTGTCGTTCCTGACGCTCAGTGTTCAGAACGGCATGCCGACGCACAGCGTCGGCACGATAGTTATGGTGATGTGATGGGCGCCAGAGGCGACTGTCAGCCTTTGTTGGATTCGTGCATGCGCGACAGTTGGCGTTCGAGCATGGACGGGTAGGGCTCCATCAGACGCTCCACACAGCAGGCACCTTCCGGGCTTGCGATGGGGCGGATGCGGGCGCGCTGGCGGATCAGCGGGTCATCGTTGATTCGCCGCTCGACCAGCAGCAGGTTGCGGCTGTGCTGAGACAACGCCAAGGCGTCCTGCGCCGTTTCAGTCAGCAACAGGTCTATCTGGCTCAGGCCGCTGAGGTTCTCACCCAGGGTCAGGCCCAGTTGCAGTTGCAAGGTAATACCGCTGTCGGCCACTTCGATCTGCAAGGCGTGGCTTAGCGCGCGCAGCAACTCGCCGCAGCAAATGGCGTTGGTCAGGTAGTCGTCACCGCTTTCGTGGCTGTGGAACAGCATCAGCGTGCTGCCGTCGTTCAGCGTGTGCAGCTCGCCTTCGTACACCGAGGCGGCCTGATCGACACAGTCGCGATAGCGCTGCAGCAGTTCGGTCAAGCGTGCGCGCGGCAGACGGCGTAACTGATCCTGTGCGCCCAGCTGAACAGCCAGCACGGCACTGTTGTGCGGCTCTTGTTGAGCGACAGGCGATGCAGCAGGGCGCGCAACGGGTGTGCTGCCTGAGGTGTCACGCAGGTCCGCGAACGGGTCTTCGTCATCATCCTCATCTTCTTCTGCGACGATGCGACGCTGGACGGGCGGCGCCGGCAGGCGAGGTTTTGCTTCGCTGGCGCGTGCAGAGGTGGGTGGGGCAGGCTTTTCTTCCGGCTCCAGGTAGGGATCCTCGCCTTCGTCTTCGTCGCCTTCATATTCAGGCTCGGGCAGCGGTTCTGGCTCCGGCACTGGCGGTGCGAACGAGGTGCGCAGTTGCCGGGCCAGATCGCCGATTTCATCCTGACGGTCTGTGGCTGGCGTATACGGGTCGATATCGCGCAGCCAGATGCGCATTTGCATCAGCGGGGTGGAGATATGGCGACCGAGGCGCAGGCTCAGCGCCAGCGCCAGCGCCAGCAGGATGCCCGCCAGAATGCCCATGCTCTGCAGGCTGATGGTCATCGGTTGCTGGAACTGCGACATGTCGAGGCTGATGCGCAGATGACCCGCCATCACGTCCTGGAACGTGATCTTGATTTCATACAGGCCCTGCGCCTCGCCCAGAAGCCCGTTTTTCGGGCGCTGGCCGGCCTCCGCCAGAATGCGGTTATCCACACTGTAGATAGCGGCGTGCGCTACCAGCGGGTTTTTGACCAGATTGCCCAGCAGCACGTTGAGACTGAGGATGTCGTTGGACACCAACAGCTCGGTAGCCGAGGTGGCGGTCTGGGTCGTCAGGGCCTGCCCCAGCGCATCCGCCTGTTCGTGCATGGCCTGCTTGAACTGCAGGCCCATGACACCGGCGTAGATCACCAGCGCCAAAGCGACCAGGATCACGTTATGGCTGGCAATGCGCAAAGCGATCGGTACACGGCGATGACGCAGGGCACGAAAGATGAGCAGGAAGAAATTATCGGTTTTAACAGGCGTGGGCCGGTTCACAGAGCACGGCTCTTTCGGTGAAGTTGTCGCGCAGTATAACGAGCGACCCAGTAGCGGCAAAGCGCTGCCTGTGCCCGGTGGTCACTGAATGTGGTTAGAATGCGGTTTTTTCCACTGCGGGGGTGCGCCTTGCGCGAAATTGTCCTGATTAACATCACCGGTGTCGACCGTCCAGGTCTCACTGCGGCTATCACCGGCGTCCTGGCTCAGGGTGGCGTGAACATTCTCGACATCGGTCAGGCGGTGATTCACGACACGCTGTCGTTCGGCATTCTGGTTGAAATTCCGGATACCGTGCAGGGCTCGTCCGTGCTCAAGGACATCCTGTTTACCGCCTACAAGCTGGACCAGCAGGTGCGTTTCACGGCTGTGTCCGAAGAAGGCTATCAGCATTGGGTCGAGGGCCAGGGCAAGGCACGGCACATCGTGACGCTGCTGACCCGCAAGGTCACCGCCGAGCAATTGCAGTGTGTCAGCGCCATCACTGCCAAATACGGGTTGAATATCGACCAGATCGATCGCCTGTCCGGGCGCATGCCGCTCGATACCCCGGCTGACAAGGGCAAGGGCTGCATCGAGTTCACCGTGCGCGGCGAGCCTGCCGACCCGAAAGCCATGCAGGCCGAGTTCCTCGCCGTGGCCCAGGAGCTGAATGTCGATATCGCCTTCCAGCAGGATTCGCTGTTCCGCCGCAACCGGCGTCTGGCGGTGTTCGACATGGACTCGACGCTGATCGAGGCCGAAGTGATCGACGAGCTGGCCAAGGCCGCAGGCGTCGGCGAGCAGGTTGCCGAGATCACCGAGCGGGCAATGCGCGGCGAACTGGATTTCAGCGAGAGCTTCAAGGAGCGTCTGGCGCTGCTCAAGGGGCTGGACGTCGGCGTGCTGGATGAAATCGGCGCTTCGCTGCGGCTGACCGAAGGCGCTGAAACGCTGTTCTCCGAGCTCAAGCGGCTGGGTTACAAGACCGCGATCCTGTCCGGTGGCTTCACTTATTTCGCCAAACAGCTGCAAGCGAAGCTGGGCATCGATTACGTGTATGCCAACGAACTGGAAGTGGTCGATGGCAAAGTCACCGGCGTGGCCGTCGAGCCTATCGTCAATGCTCAGCGCAAGGCTGACCTGCTGCGCGAACTTGCGCACAAGGAAGGCTTGAGTCTGGAGCAGACCATCGCAGTCGGCGACGGTGCCAATGACCTGCCGATGCTGGCCATTGCCGGGCTGGGTGTTGCGTTCCGTGCCAAGCCGCTGGTCAAGCAGTCCGCCAAACAGGCGATTTCGACTTTGGGGCTGGATGGGGTTCTGTACCTGCTGGGCTTTCGCGACCGCGAAGGAAAACGCTGAGTCGCAGTCGTTGCGATATCCAGGGTATTGCAACGACTACAGCGTGCCCCACAGGGAATCGAATTCCTGCCCCGGCTTCGCCTGTTCGACCTCGGCGGCTTTCGGCGCGTCGTAGATCTGATACTCGAACTGGTTGTAACTGGCGCTGCTGATGCGCCGGTTGCTCAGTGAGGCGCGGCGCTCTTCACCATCGACGTTGATCATCACCTTGCTGCCTTCCTGAAACGGCAGACGTGGTGCGAGCACGGTCGGCGGTTTTTCCATCGCGCGTACTTCCGGCAGCATCAACGTGCGCAGGTATTGGCTGTTCTGCTGTTCGCGTACCAGTTGCATGCCGCATGGCTGGGCGAAGGGAGCGATCAGCTCGATGCCCATTTGCGTGCCGCCGCTGCGTACCTGCCGGACCCAGCGCACGATGGCAACGCTCCAGCCCTGGCCTGAGTCGTCCTGAATGCCCACCAGCTCGCCGGCCTGCAATTGCTGTGGCACTTCCTTCTGCCATGCCAGGCAGTAGCCGCCCGGGCTGTGGTTGACGATATTCAGGTCGAAGGTCGGAAACGCATGCTGGCCGTTGGAAAGCGAGTCGTTGTCGCCCTCGATCTTCGGGTATTCGATCTCTTCGTAGGGCAGCAGCACGGATGAAGTCTTGCCGCGATGCGTGTCGAAGGCGGAGGACCAAGGGTCATCCTCTTCGTCAGCATTGGCGATCTTGAGCGAGAAATTCGCAGCACCGCTCGCGCTGTTCAATTGCAGCAAATCGCTGAACGAGCGCTGGCCCGCCACGTAGAAATGCAGCGCACTCATGCCGATGCACAGTTTCAGCGTGCCCTGGCCTGGCGTGCGATGAAAGGTACGTTCAGCCACATCGCCCCAGGCGACCGCCAGATGTTGCAACAGGTCAGTGTTGATGCCGGTCGGAATCAACAGCGTTGAAGGGGAGCGTTGATCGTCCGGCAGCGCCAGATACTGGTTGATCGCCTCTGCCAGCGCGAAGGTATTGATGCCCAGCAGCCTGGACGATTGCTCATCGGTGAATAACGCGTGGTACAGCGGCGGCTTGTCGACCGTCGGGTCCAGGGCGAACAGGCCGTTTTGCTCGGCAGGCCATTGCAGTTTGACCAACGGGCTCCACGCTTCCAGGGCATCGGCCAGCTTGCCGATGTTCAACTGACGCATCTGATTGCAACGCGAGCAGCCCATCAATAACGCGATCACATACGTCTGTTCAATGCTCAATGCTTTGGTGTGGTGCGCCAGCGGCTCATCGACCAGCGCATGGTGCAACTGGTACTGGCGGGCAATCTGGTAAATCTGGTGCAGTTCGAGCCAGAGGCCGTCTTGAACAGGGCAGTACAGCTGATTGGCACGAATCAGCGGCCCGGTGAGCCCGTGCAATGCGCGTTGCAATGCCATGCTGAACAGCCCGGCCTGATCTCGGGTGTAGCGCGACGCTACTTGCTGGATGATCTGCTTGTAACCGGTTGCCAGGTGGTTTTGCAGGGCCTGGCAAAGATTGGCAACCTTGCGCGGGCGCTCGTCGAGCACGATGGCCTGATTGAGAAAGTGACGCTCAAGGTGCTTGCAGACGAAATAGACTTCCGGCCGCAGCAGTTCCAGCAGTTGCAGGCGATTGTCGCCAGGGGTGATCAACTGGTTAAGCTCGGTCAGGCCCTGATAGAGCTGACGGGCCATTTCCCCGAGGTTTGCCTTGGGCAGCCTGGAGATCCAGCGCTTGATGTCGCGGGGGTTTGCTTCACAGAATGTCAGGCTCGACTGCGTCGGCGTGGGGGCACGCAACAGCAGAGGAAGGCTAAAATTACTCATGTGACAGGCTGACTCCAACAACTCACTGGCCCGGACGGTGGCTTTAAATGGGGGATGACTTCATCGCGGATCAGCGATCTGTCGAGCATACGCCCATGAAAGTGCGAAGTATCCTACAACACCGGTTGGGCGACTTTAACAGTATCGGCATCACCCTGCAGTAATTGTGGCATTAGGCCGGTATGTATGACTTCAAGTTTCATGAGCGTTGCTGTCCATGCAGCGCTCATGCCCTGTCAGTGTCGCCGCGATCAGGCCTGAGCTGGAGCTGCCAGCGCCTGGCCCATCTGAACCTTGGAGCCTGCGGTCAACTGTTCAGCCCATTTCACCTGGTTTGGTCCGAACAGCACAATGGCGGTAGAACCCAGTTTGAAGCGGCCCATTTCGGCGCCTTTTTCCAGATGGATCGGCGCACGCGCGGCTTCGTCGTAGCTGAAGGTCTTCAGTTCGCGCTTGGGTGGCGTGACCAGCCCGGCCCAGACCGTCTCGACCGACGCTACGATCATCGCACCCACCAGCACCACGGCCATCGGCCCGCGCTCGGTGTCGAACAGGCAAACCACGCGCTCGTTACGGGCGAACAGCTCCGGCACATTTTCAGCGGTGGTCTGGTTGACCGAGAAGATACGGCCCGGCACATAGACCATTTCGCGCAGCGTACCGGCCAATGGCATGTGTACGCGGTGGTAGTCCTTCGGCGACAGGTAGACGGTCGCGAACTCGCCGCCCATGAACGGCGCGGAGAGCTTTGGATCACCGCCCAGCAGCTCAAGCACGCTGAAGCTGTGGCCCTTGGCCTGGAAAATGCGGCCGTGATCGATAGGGCCCAACTGGCTGATGGCGCCGTCGGCTGGCGAAAGAATCGCGCCAGGCGTGGTGTCCAGCGGGCGGGCATCGGCTTTCAGCGCGCGGGTGAAGAACGCGTTGAAGTGTTCGTACGAGGTGAGGTCCTCGACCAGCGCCTGAGACATGTCCACTTGATAGCGGCGGGCGAACCACGCTGTAAACGCGTTCTTGAACCAGCGCACGCGGCATTCGGCAACGCAGCCGGCCAGGCGGGACAGCAGATGGTGCGGCAACAGGTACTGACTGAGAATAAACAAGCGGTCTTTCATTGAGGGTCCTGAAGATGAGTGTCCTGAAGATGAATGTCCTGAAAATTTTTGAGAACCCTTACTCCATTCAGTGGCGCGAACAGGCTCAATGGTTCCGGCTGGCTGGACAGGCGCTGCCGGTTCAATGACCTCAGCCGTTTCAATGGGTGCAACGGCCACGGTGGGTACTTCAACCGGCGTATCAGGATGATTGCCCCATTCTCCCCACGAGCCGGCGTAAGCCTTGACCCTTGGGTAGCCCAGCGCCTTGGCCACCAGATAGGTGAAGCCCGAGCGGTGGTGAGTCTGACAATGGGTGATCACCTCCTTGTCAGGCGTGATGCCCAGGTCTTGCAGAATCTGCGGCATGTCCTGACGAATGCGCAGGTTGCGAGCTTTGTCCATGCCCGCCGTCCACTCGAAGTTGACTGCGCCGGGAATGTGTCCACCTTTGGCGGCGACCACTTTTTCGCCCGAATATTCGGTAGGTGCGCGTGCGTCCCAGATTGCCAGGTCATCTGCGCCCAGGCGGCTCTGCAGGTATTCACGGGTGGCGGTGGGTTCGTCGTGCAGTGTCAGCGCAACCGGGCCGCCAGCAACCGACGGCACCTCGGTGCTCAATGGCAGTGCTTGCGCTTCCCAGGCCAGCACGCCGCCGTCCAGATAGTGGTAGCCGCTATGGCCGATGACATCCAGCAACCAGATGAAACGCCCGGCCCAGCCACCGCCCTCGTCATCGTAGACAACGTAGACCGCATCGGGGTTGTGGCCCAGCTCGCCGAACAACTGCTCCAGGTCGGCCGTGTCCGGTAGCAGGCCGGGCGCCGGTGGCTTGCCCAGTTGCGTACGTTTCGGGTCGACGAAGCGAGCGCCGCGAATATGCCCGGCTTCGTAGCGAGCGCTGCTGGTCAGATCCACGAGAATCAGTTCAGGGGCGTCGAGACGCTCAAGCAGATCGTTGGGTTCGATGACCAGCGACAAGCCAGTGAATGCGGACATTTGCAGCCTCCGATGAAAAGAAAGACGCGAATTGTACGCCAGGCCTCACGCTTTGCGATGACTAAAGATGCCAAGTGCCCGTTCAATGCATTGCGCGGTTTTTCCGAAGGCCTGAACGGAAATTTCCGACAAGGCCCCTCCACCCTGATCGGCGACCACCAGCAACATGACCTTGCCGTTGTTGCTCAGCGAGCGAATCAGCCAGTGCTGGCCACTGAACAGCGTTTTTAGCGGCGCAGGCAGCAGCGCAGAAAACTGCGCAATGTTGGCGGGCGTCATGCGCAACTGCGTCGGTTGGGTCAGCAGGCGTTGCAGTACGGTGCTTTCCTTGGTGAACAGCTGCATGGCCGCCGCTTCCGCTGGCAGGCCGGCGGTCTGATTGACGCGCAGCACGGTGGAGGTCTTGTCCAGCATCAGCAGCATGACCCGTTCCATGCCGCACGACATGAACGCGTCGCGAGCGGTGGTGGTCAGGTGCATGGCGTTGATGAACGGGCTGGGCTCTTGCAGCAATTGGGCGCAATGTTTGCGCCACAGTTGCAGGGCGTCGGCCGAGGGCGGCGGTGCCGGTTCGTTGTCGCGCCTGACGCGCCGTGCGTCCCAAGGCCATATCAGCGATTCGGCCGGGTGCCAGAGGTCTTTTTCCGAATGAATGCGTGCGCTGCTGGCGGCGTTCTGGTGCGCCTGCTGCTGCACATCGCTGAGCGGTTGTTGCAGGTACAGGCTGGTCAGCCGCTCCCAGCGCAGGCAGTGCGGGCTGTTCCAGGCATTTTGCGCCGCCAGTGCCAGGCCGTTGCCCAGCAATACGGTGTTGGCCGGCTGATTCAGCCAGCGGCGTAGATTCGGGTCGGCGTCCATCAGTTGCTGCTGTTGCAGCGGGCTGTTTTTTTCGCGAGAAATACGCAGCACCTTGGCCAGGTCGCGCCGTTCATTGATCAGCAGTTTGTAGCCGCGTGTGACCCAGATCGGCAGGCGCCAGAACTCGGCGAGGGCCAGGCACAGTTCCAGCAGGTTGACGCCAAACAGCTCTTTTTCCACCGCAAGGCTGGATTGGCCCTTGTGGATGACCCGCAATTCCAGTTCTTCCAGCAGTTTCGGGTAAGCCAGCGCCATCGGCCACAGCGGCGAAAGAAACAGCAGGCTGCCCATATGGATGTCCTGCCAGAGCCGTGCAAGGCGGCTGGCAAACAGCCCGTTGGCCTGTTGCGTGGCGTGCTGGCTGACCAGAATCAACTGTCGGTAGGCGGCCGGGATTTCCTCGGGCGGTTTGGCCGGCAGGCGTCCCAGAAGCGTTTCGGTACGCGCCAGCCCCAGACGGTTTATCGCGATTTCGAGGCTCTCGGCCTGTTCGGTCAAGCCATGAGTGTGATGATTGGCTTCGCGCATCACGCTGAGCACCAGCGCAGGGCTTTCCTGCATCATTTCGGCGATTTCACGCAGCGAGCGGCGGCTGTCGTTCAACGCTGAACGAACGTGAGCATGATTGACGGCCGGCACCGGCAGCGCGATGCCGTCAAGCTGTTTGACCCAGGCATCAAGCGTCTTGGGAACCAGATGATGTGCTACATGTGCTGTCGACATTCTATGGCCTGTGCGGCTGATTATCCGGGCTGGAAGACTGCCAGTGTGCGGGGTTGGACAGCCAGTTTCCCCTTTTTATCGGACCGGGAAAATGGTTTTTCACAAGAACCGGCTATAGTCTGGCCCAGTTAGGCCGATAAGGAGAAGAAGAGATTCAAGAACTTCCGGACTGCCCCTGAACCCGACTCAGTAAAGTATTTTTTCCTATGGCTAAAATTATCGGCATCATTGTCGTTATCGCGAGTGTCCTCGGCGGATACGTACTGTCCCATGGCAAGATCATGGCGCTGTTCCAGCCCTACGAGGTCTTGATCATCGGCGGTGCAGCACTGGGCGCGTTCCTCCAGGCCAACCCTGGCTACATGTTCATGCACGTGTTCAAGAAGTCGCTGAAGATGTTTGGTACGCGCTTCACACACGCCTATTACCTCGAAGTGCTGGGGTTGGTCTACGAAATCCTCAACAAGAGCCGCCGTGAAGGCATGATGGCGATTGAAGGAGATATCGAAGACGCGGCCTCCAGCCCGATCTTCGCCAAGTACCCCGGTGTGCTTAAAGATGAACGCATGACTGCGTACATCTGCGACTACCTGCGCATCATGTCGTCCGGCAACATGGCTCCCCACGAGCTGGAAGGCCTGTTCGACATGGAACTGCTGAGCATGAAAGAAGATCTTGAGCATCCATCCCACGCCATTACCGGTATCGCCGACGGTATGCCCGGCTTCGGCATCGTGGCTGCGGTACTGGGTATTGTGGTGACAATGGCGTCGCTGGGGTCGGGCGACAAGGCTGCGATCGGTATGCACGTAGGTGCGGCGCTGGTCGGTACGTTCTTCGGTATTCTCGCGGCTTACGGTTTCTTCGGCCCTCTGGCCACCAGCCTTGCGCACGACGCCAAAGAAGAAATGAATGTCTATGAGAGCATCAAGGCGTCGCTGGTGGCTTCAGCCTCCGGCATGCCGCCTTCGCTGGCCGTCGAGTTTGGCCGCAAGGTTCTCTATCCGCTGCATCGCCCCAGCTTCAGCGAGCTGGAACAAGCGGTTCGCGGTCGCTAAGTCATGGAAAATAATCAGCCGATTATCATCAAGCGCGTAAAGCGCTTTGGTGGCGGACATCACGGCGGTGCCTGGAAAATCGCATTTGCCGACTTCGCGACGGCGATGATGGCCTTCTTTCTGGTGCTGTGGCTGATGTCCTCTGCAACGCCGGAGCAGCTGCTCGCGGTGGCCGGTTACTTCAAAGACCCGGTCGGCTTCTCCGACAGCGGTTCACCGTATGTGATCGACTTGGGCGGCTCGCCGGAAATGTCGCCGAACCAGACGCTCAACCCTGAGGTCAAGACCACCCCTTCGCCAGACACGGTGCCTATTGAGGCCGAAACGTCGGAAACCAAGGCCGAGGCGGTCGAGCAGGAGCGTCTGGAGATGCTGTTGCAGGAGCTGCAGAACAAGGTCGAGGAAAACCCGCAACTGCAGAAATTCAAGGACCAGATTCTGTTCGAGATCACCCAGGACGGTTTGCGTATCCAGATCATGGACGCCGACAACCGACCGATGTTCGACTCGGGCAGTGCGCGTCTAAAGCCTTATTTTGAAGACATCCTGCTGGCGCTGGCTGACACGATCAGAAGCGTGCCTAACAAGATCAGCATTAGTGGCCATACCGATGCGATGCCATTCGTTGGTAACAACGGCTTTGGCAACTGGGAGCTGTCGGCCAACCGTGCCAACGCTGCGCGCCGTGCGCTGGTCGCTGGTACTTATCCGGATTCACAGGTGGCCAGAGTCGTGGGTTATGCCTCGTCGGCGCTGTATGACCGCGAGAACCCGACCAACCCGGTCAACCGCCGCATTGATATCGTGGTGCTGACCAAAAAGGCTCAGCATCGTATCGAAGGCGATCAGAACTCCGGTGGTGCACCGCCAGTCAAGCCTGCACCAGCGCCTGCCGGTGGTCCCGCTGCGCCAGGCGCTTCGACTGCCGCGCCGGTCGATCCGCAGGCCTACGCCCAGCCACACGAGATCCGGCAGAAGCTGAACATCTTCGATGAGGGCAAGTTACGGGTCGAGCCGGCCCAGAACTGAGCCGCAACACACTCACGCAAGAACGCCGCGATCATCGCGGCGTTTTTGTGTGTGGCGTTCAGGTGTCAGTAACTATCTTGCGGCAGGCTGGCGATGATCGAGCGGTAGCTGTTCATGCGCTGCTGTTGCACGCGACCGTCTTCCAGGCCCTTGAGCAGGGCACAACCTGGCTCGCGGTCGTGTTTGCAGTCGCGGAAACGGCAAGTGCCGATCAGGTCGTTGAACTCGATGAAGCCGGCTTCGACGTCTGCCCGGCTGACGTGACCCAGGCCGAACTCACGAATACCCGGTGAGTCGATCAGGTCGCCGCCGCGGGGAAAGTGAAACAGGCGGGCGGTGGTGGTGGTGTGCGTGCCCTGGCCGGACACTTCGGACAGCGGGCCGACGCGGGTGTCGGTTTCCGGTAGCAGGCTGTTGACCAGCGAGGACTTGCCGACACCGGACTGACCGACGAACACACTGATGTGGCCATCGAGCTGGCTTTGCAGCGACTGCATGCCGTCGCCCTGGTGCGCGGACACTTCCAGCACCGGGTAACCGAGCGTGCGATAAACCGCCAACAGCGCATTGAGCGCCGGCGCGTTCTGTTCGTCGATCAGGTCGGCTTTGTTGAGCAGCAGCAGCGGATGAATGCCGGCGTGCTCGGCGGCGACCAGATAGCGGTCGATCAGGTTGGCGTGCGGCTCGGGCATTGGCGCAAAGACGATCACGATCAGATCGACGTTGGCGGCCACAGGCTTGAGCTGGCCGCGGGAGTCCGGGCGACGCAGTTCGGTGGTGCGCGGCAATTGCGCGACGATCACACCGATGCCCTGATTGCCGGCACGCCAGACAACGCGATCACCGGTGACCAGCGCGGGCAGGTTGGCGCGCAGGTGGCAGCGAAATACCTTGCCGACGTCTTCGCCTTCCTGGGCCTCGACTTCGACCTGTACGCCAAAGTGCGCGATCACCAGGCCAGTCTGCTCGGGGCCGAGGTCGCCGCCCTCCAGTGTTTCAAGCGTGACGGACTCGCGCTTTGCCGCACGGGCCGCACGTTCGCCCTGAATTTTTTCGATGCGCCAGTTCTGACGACGATTGAGTTGGCGTTTGGCCATGGGTGTTCCGATGTGAAGTAAACAATGAATTAGGCAGTACGTTTGATCGGCAGGAGTCTAGCACGGCAGGGTGAGCTAAACTGCGCGCCTACGCTGAGGAGTCGACACATGCAGAACAAGCAGAACCTGATCTGGATCGATCTGGAAATGACCGGTCTGGACCCTGATACCGATGTCATCATCGAAATGGCCACAATCATTACGGACAGCGAGCTGAACACCCTGGCCGAAGGGCCGGTGATCGCCGTGCACCAGAGCGATGAGACGCTGGCAAAAATGGATGAGTGGAACACTCGCCAACACGGCGGCTCGGGCCTGACCCAGCGTGTGCGTGAAAGCACCATCAGCATGGCCGACGCCGAGGCGCAGACCCTGGCGTTCATCAAGCTGTGGGTGCCGGAGCGCAGTTCGCCGATCTGCGGCAACAGCATCTGCCAGGACCGCCGCTTTTTGTATCGCCACATGCCGACACTGGAAAACTACTTCCATTACCGCAACCTGGACGTCTCGACCCTCAAGGAGCTGGCCGCACGCTGGGCTCCGGAGCTGAAATTCAAGAAAGGCAGCACACATCTGGCGCTGGACGACATTCGTGAGTCGATCGCCGAGTTGCGCTTCTATCGCGAGCACTTCATCAAGCCTTGATCACGACGCGCGCGTGCAGTGAATAATCTTCGCTGCACTCTTTCAGTGCGCAGGGCCGCTGGTTAGACTGCGCGCCCTTGTCGCAGAGTCGCCGCCATGTTGCTGATGCTTTATCTGATCGCCATCACCGCTGAGGCCATGACCGGCGCGCTGTCTGCCGGGCGTCGCGGGATGGACTGGTTCGGCGTGGTGCTGATCGCCTGCGTGACTGCGCTGGGCGGTGGCTCGGTGCGTGACGTGCTGATCGGTCATTACCCGCTGACTTGGGTCAAGCACCCGGAATACCTGATGCTGACCAGCGTGGCGGCGTTGGTGACGATCTTTATCGCACCGCTGATGCGCCACCTGCGCTCGCTGTTTCTGGTGCTCGACGCACTGGGGCTGGTGGCCTTCACATTGATCGGCTGCATGACGGCACTGGAAGCCGGACATGGTCTGGTGATCGCGTCGGTGTGCGGCGTTATTACCGGGGTATTCGGTGGCATCCTGCGTGACATCTTCTGCAATGACATCCCGCTGATCTTCCGCCGCGAGCTGTACGCCAGCGTGTCGTTTCTGGCCGCGTGGTGTTTTCTGCTGTGCCAGTACCTGCAGTTGCCCAACGAACAGGCCGTGCTGATCACCCTGTTTGGCGGCCTGCTGCTGCGCCTGCTGGCCATCCGCTTCCACTGGGAAATGCCCAAGTTCGTCTATAAAGACGAGCCCTGAAGAGGACGCAGTGGGTTAAGAGTTGCATGCCCACGCGGACTACTCACAAGTCTTGTGTGCGAGCTTGCTCGCGAAGAGGCCAGCACACGCGCTGCCAATTTAAAGCGGCGCCACGCCATGCCGCTGCAACGCCCATTCCACATGTTCCCTGACCAGCTCCGACGGGTAATCGCGCCGTGCTTGGAGGGCTTCGATCACCGGGATGGTGGACGGCGCGTTGCCCAGTCCTACGGCCAGGTTACGTAGCCAGCGCTCATAACCCGCCCGGCGCAGTGGCGAGCCTTCGGTGCTGCCGAGAAACTTTTCTTCATCCCACAGAAACAGCTCGGCCAGCCCGGCGTTGTCCAGGTTATGGCGTGGCTGGAAGTCGCTTTGATCGGTTGGGCGGGCGAAGCGGTTCCACGGGCAGACGATCTGGCAATCGTCACAGCCAAACACCCTGTTACCAATCAGCGGGCGAAGCTCTTCGGGAATTGCGGTTTTAAGCTCGATGGTCAGGTAGGAGATGCACCGTCGCGCATCCAGCACATAAGGCCCGACAAAGGCCGCCGTCGGGCAGATGTCCAGGCAGGCGGTACAGCGCCCGCAGTGTTCAGTCGCGTGAGGTGCATCCACCGGCAGCGGGATATCGACAAACAGCTCGCCGAGGAAGAAAAAGCTCCCGGCCTTACGGTTGAGTACTAGTGTGTTCTTGCCGATCCAGCCCAGCCCTGCCTGCTCGGCAATGGCTTTTTCCAGCACCGGCGCGCTGTCCACGAACGCTCGAAAGCCAAAGGGTCCGATAGCTTGCTGGATGCGCTCGGCCAGTTGTTGCAGGCGCTTGCGGATCAGCTTGTGATAGTCGCGGCCCAAGGCGTAGCGGGACACATAGGCTTTTTCCGGCTCGGTCAGGCGTTGCGCCATTTCGGTGTCGCCGGGCAGATAGTCCATGCGCAGCGACACCACGCGCAACGTTCCCGGCACCAGTTCGTCCGGGTGGGAACGTTTGCTGCCGTGGGCGGCCATATAGTCCATTTCGCCGTGATAGCCTGCGTCAAGCCAGCGCTGCAAGTGCTGCTCGTGCTCTGCCAGGTCAAGCCCGCTGATCCCTACTTCCTGAAAGCCCAGCTCACGCCCCCACGCCTTGATCGACAAGGTAAGGGTGGCAAGATCATCAAGTGTGGGGAGTGGAGCAGTAATAGCGGACATGCGCAGAGAGAAACCGGGACCAAGGTGCGTATAATTCTGCCAGACATCGGAGCCTATAGACGCATGTTCGACACTAAACCTCATTTACCCGACGCGCTGTACAGTGCGGCGCAGGTCCGCGACCTTGATGCCCGGCTGATTGCCGCCGGTACGCCAGGCCTGGAATTGATGCAGCGTGCAGCCCACGCCACGTGGCGCGCGATACGCAGGCGCTGGCCCGAGGCGAACCAACTGACGGTGCTGGCCGGACGTGGCAACAATGCCGGCGACGGTTATCTGGTGGCCGCGCTGGCGCACAAGGCGGGCTGGCAGGTCAACGTGCTGGCCGTCGGTGATCCGGCTGGGCTGACAGGCGATGCAGCGTCCGCGCACGCCGCGGCTTCGGGTATTGACACGCAAGCCTGGGGCGGGCAGCCGCTGGCCGGAGTGGTGCTGGATGCCCTGCTTGGCACTGGGCTCAACGGCGAGGTGCGCGAGCCCTTCCTTTCGGCCATTAACGCGATCAATGCCAGCGGGCTGCCGGTTGCAGCCGTGGACATTCCCTCGGGCCTGAGCGCCGACACCGGGCATAAATCAGGTGCGACAGTGCGCGCCGACCTGACCGTCACCTTTATAGGCCTCAAGCTGGGGCTGCTGACCGGCGATGCGGCAGATCTGGTCGGCGAGCTGGTTTTTGACGATTTGCAGGCCGATCCGGCACTGGTTGCGCAGACGCCCACCAGCGCCAAGCGTCTCGATGCGCACAACCTTCCTTATCTGGCACCGCGTCCGCGCACAGCCCATAAAGGTCTGTTCGGGCGCGTGCTGGTTATCGGTGGCGATCACGGCTTTGGCGGTGCGGCGTTGCTCTGCGCTGAAAGTGCCCTGCGCAGCGGTGCGGGCATGCTCACGCTGGCGACCCGCGCCGAGCATGTTCCGGCAGCCCTGACACGCATGCCGGAAATCATGAGCGCGGCCATTCGCTCGGCAAACCAGTTGATGGCGTTGATCGAGCCGGCCAGCGTGCTGGTGGTCGGGCCTGGCATGGGGCAGGGCAGTTGGGGGCGCAGCCTGTTGTCGGCTGCCGCCAACGCCGACCGGCCGCAGGTCTGGGACGCCGATGCGCTGAATATGCTGGCGGCCGGGCAGGTGAGCCTGCCGAAAAACAGCGTCATCACTCCGCATCCGGGCGAAGCCGCGCGTTTGCTGGGTGTCGGTATCAAGGACATTCAGGCCGATCGCCCTGCCGCTGTACGGGCGCTGGCCCGTAAATTCAATACCGTTTGTGTACTCAAGGGCTCGGGCAGCCTGATTGCCGATGCCGACGGGCGGCTGGCCCTGTGCAATCATGGGCACCCGGCGATGGCCACTGCGGGGCTCGGCGATGTGCTGGCCGGGTTGATCGGCGCGCTGATGGCGCAGCACCTGACGCCATTCGATGCTGCCTGTCTGGCCGTGTGGCTGCACGCCAGCGCCGGTCAGGAAGTGGGTGAATCCGGTCGCGGGCTGGCTGCCAGCGATATTATTCCCGCCATTCGTCAGTTATTGGAGGAGCTGCAACCGTGTCTGATTTAACGCTGCATGTGGTTGGCGAAGAGGCAATGATGAGTTTTGGTGCACGCCTTGCGCAGGTCACCGAGGGCGCAGGCGTGATCTTTCTGGACGGCGATCTGGGCGCCGGAAAAACCACCCTTTCGCGGGGCATGATTCGCGGGTTCGGGCATGCCGGGGCTGTCAAGAGCCCGACGTTCACGCTGGTCGAGCCTTACGAAATCGGTGCAATACGCGTGTTTCACTTCGACCTGTATCGGCTGGTCGATCCTGAAGAGCTCGAGTACATGGGCGCACGCGATTACTTCGATGACGATGCACTTTGCCTGATTGAATGGCCCCAGCGTGGTGCAGGCTTTTTGCCAAAGCCTGACCTGACCATTACCATTGGGCCGCACGGTGAAGGTCGGTCCGTGATATTGAGCCCGCTGGGCTCGCGTGGTGAGCGCTGGTGTGCCACTTTGGCTTTGGAATTCAAATAGATATGGGGTTAGGTATGCGCATGCGCGCGCTGGTTACTGTAGTTGGTCTGCTGTTGATGGCCCTGGCTGTCGAGGCGGTTGCCGCTACGCAAGTACGAAGTGTCCGCTTATGGCGAGCGCCGGATAACACGCGTCTGGTGTTCGACCTGTCCGGGCCTGTCCAGCACAGCGTATTTACCCTGACGTCGCCTGATCGTCTGGTGATCGACATCAATGGCGCTACTTTGGGTGGTCCGCTGAACGTGTCGACCGCCAATACGCCGATCAGCAGCATGCGTTCTGCTCAGCGCACGCCTACCGATCTGCGCGTGGTCATCGACCTGAAAAAGGCCGTGACCCCTAAAAGCTTCACGCTCGCGCCGAACCAGCAATACGGTAACCGTCTGGTGGTTGACCTGTTCGACAGCGCCGCCGACGCCAATCCGACGCCGGTTATCCCCGATACCGCCGCCAATACTGCGCCAGCGGTTCCGGTCAGCCCGGCCAAGCCTGAAATCAAACTGACGCCGGTGCCTAACGGCAAGCGCGACATCGTGATCGTGATCGATGCCGGGCACGGCGGTGAGGACCCGGGGGCCTCGGGTGGCGCGGGGCAGAAAGAAAAGAACGTGGTGCTTTCGATCGCCAAGGAGTTGCAGCGTCAGGTCAATGCTGAAAAAGGCTACCGCGCCGAGCTGACAAGGACCGGCGACTACTTTATTCCGTTGCGCAAACGCACCGAGATCGCCCGTTCCAAGGGCGCCGACCTGTTTGTGTCGATTCACGCTGACGCCGCGCCGTCCACGGCGGCCTTTGGTGCGTCGGTGTTCGCGCTGTCTGATCGCGGCGCGACGTCTGAAACCGCGCGCTGGCTGGCGGACAGTGAAAACCGTTCCGACCTGATCGGGGGCGCCGGTGCGGTAAGCCTCGATGACAAGGACCGTATGCTTGCCGGTGTGTTGCTGGACTTGTCCATGACCGCCTCGCTGTCTTCCAGCCTGAACGTCGGCCAGAAAGTGTTGAGCAACATTGGCCGAGTGACCTCGCTGCACAAATCCCGCGTCGAGCAGGCCGGCTTTATGGTGCTCAAGTCGCCGGACATTCCGTCGATTCTGGTGGAAACAGGCTTCATCTCCAACGCTAATGAAGCTAACAAGCTCTCTTCTGCGTCGCACCAGCAAGCCTTGGCGCGTTCGATCAACTCTGGCGTGAAACAGTTCTTCCAGCAGAATCCGCCGCAGGGCACCTATATTGCCTGGCTGCGTGACACCGGCAAGCTGGCCCAGGGGGCGCGCAACCATGTGGTGCGCTCCGGCGAAACCCTGGCCATGCTCGCGGCGCGCTATGACATGAACATCGCCACGCTGCGCAGTGCCAATAACCTGAAAACCGATGAATTGAAAATCGGCCAGGACCTGCGAATTCCGAGCGCCGAGGTTGCGACCCAGTAATGACCGATCTTCTCCTCGACGGCAGCGAAGCCGATAACGCGCAGACTGTCCTGAACGCTGCACGCATTGAACTGCTCAGCCCGCGTCTGGCCAACCAGATTGCCGCGGGCGAGGTGGTCGAGCGTCCGGCTTCGGTGATCAAGGAACTGCTGGAAAACAGCCTCGACTCTGGCGCTCGGCGCATTGATATCGATGTCGAACAGGCCGGCATCAAGCTGCTGAAAGTGCGCGATGATGGCGGCGGTATCTCCTCCGACGACCTGCCGCTGGCTCTGGCGCGACACGCGACCAGCAAGATTCGTGACCTGGAAGACCTTGAGCGGGTCATGAGCCTGGGTTTTCGCGGCGAGGCGCTGGCGTCGATCAGCTCCGTGGCGCGCCTGACACTGACCTCGCGCACCCGCGACGCCGATCAGGCCTGGCAGGTCGAGACCGAAGGGCGCGACATGGATGCGCGCGTGCAGCCTGCTGCGCATCCGGTGGGCACGTCTGTGGAAGTGCGCGACCTGTTCTTTAATACGCCCGCACGGCGCAAGTTTCTCAAGGCCGAGAAAACCGAATTCGATCACCTGCACGAAGTGATCAAGCGCATGGCGCTGGCGCGTTTCGATGTCGCCTTTCATTTGCGTCACAACGGCAAGACCGTGCTCAGCCTGCACGAAGCCCATGACGACACCGCCAGGGCGCGGCGCGTCTCGGCCATTTGCGGGCCGGGCTTTCTGGAGCAGGCGCTGCCCATCGAGATCGAACGCAACGGCCTGCATCTGTGGGGCTGGGTCGGGTTGCCGACGTTTTCGCGCAGCCAGGCTGATCTGCAATATTTCTTTGTGAATGGCCGTGCGGTGCGCGACAAACTGGTCGCCCACGCGGTGCGTCAGGCGTATCGCGATGTGCTGTTCAATGGCCGTCATCCGACGTTCGTGCTGTTTTTTGAAGTTGACCCGGCGGCTGTCGACGTCAACGTTCACCCGACCAAACACGAAGTGCGTTTCCGTGACGGGCGCATGGTGCATGACTTTCTGTATGGCACGTTGCACCGCGCTTTGGGTGATGTGCGCCCTGAAAACCAATTGGGCGGCAGCGTGCCGGTCGCCGCCGAACCTCGGCCGACCGGGCCTGACGCCGGTGAGTTCGGGCCGCAGGGCGAAATGCGTCTGGCCAACAATGTGCTGGAGCAGCCCCAGGGTGAGCCTTTCGCCAGGCCTGCGGGCGGCGGTTCCGGCAGCGGCTATCAGTATTCGCCACGGCCCACCACGGGCGTGCCGGTTGCCGAAGCGCAGAGCGCCTATCGAGAGTTTTTTGCGCCGCTGCCCGGCACCACGCCGTCAGCGCTGCCTGAGTCGCCCAGCGACATTCCGCCGCTGGGCTACGCACTGGCGCAGCTCAAGGGTATCTACATTCTGGCTGAAAACGCCCACGGGCTGGTGCTGGTGGACATGCATGCCGCTCACGAGCGGATCATGTATGAGCGCCTGAAAATTGCGATGGCCAACGAAGGCCTGAGCGGCCAGCCCTTGCTGGTGCCTGAGTCCATTGCGGTCAGCCAGCGCGAAGCGGACTGCGCCGAAGAACACATCACAACGTTCCAGCGCCTGGGTTTCGAGCTTCAGCGGCTTGGTCCGGAAACCCTGGCGATTCGCCAGATTCCTGCGTTGCTCAAGCAGGCCGAAGCCAATCGGCTGGTCAGTGACGTATTGGCCGACCTGATGGAATACGGCACCAGCGACCGGGTGCAGGCGCACATGAACGAGTTGCTCGGCACGATGGCGTGCCACGGCGCTATTCGCGCCAATCGGCGTCTGGCCATTCCGGAAATGAACGGCCTGCTGCGCGACATGGAAAACACCGAGCGCAGCGGACAATGCAACCACGGTCGTCCTACCTGGACGCAGATGGGTCTCAGTGACCTGGACAAATTATTCCTGCGCGGTCAATGAATGAACGCTTTACCTCCGGCCATCTTTCTCATGGGGCCTACCGCGGCAGGCAAGACCGACCTTGCGATTGAACTGAGCAAAGTGCTGCCCTGCGAGCTGATCAGCGTCGATTCGGCGCTGGTCTATCGCGGCATGGACATCGGCACTGCCAAGCCGTCGAAAGCGCAACTGGCTGAATTCCCGCACCGCCTGATCGACATTCTCGACCCCGCGCAAAGCTACTCCGCCGCTGACTTTCGCAGTGACGCACTGGCCGCCATGGCGCAAATCACCGCACGCGGAAATATTCCTTTGCTGGTCGGCGGCACTATGTTGTATTTCAAGGCTCTATTGGACGGGCTGGCGGATATGCCAGCGGCCAATACAGCGGTTCGGGCGCAGCTTGAAGCTGATGCGCAGGCCTTTGGCTGGCAGTCGTTGCATGATCAACTGGCGGTGGTCGACCCCGTTTCGGCGGCACGGATTCACCCCAATGATCCACAGCGACTGATCAGGGCTCTGGAGGTTTATCGGGTGAGCGGAATGAGCATGACCGCACACCGCGAGCAACAAACTGCGCAAAGTACCGAAGCGGCCGCATCAGGGTGTCAGCAATTGCCCTATACTGTCGCAAATCTTGCTATCGCTCCGGCTGATCGCAAGGTGTTGCATCAACGCATCGCGTTACGTTTCGAGCAAATGCTGGATCAGGGGTTTCTGGACGAAGTACTGGCATTACGCTCAAGAGGCGACCTGCACGCCGGGTTGCCCTCGATAAGAGCAGTCGGTTATCGCCAGGTCTGGGATCACCTGGATGGAAAGCTGACGCGGGAAGAAATGCAGGAGCGCGGCATCATTGCAACGCGCCAGTTGGCCAAAAGGCAGTTCACCTGGCTACGTAGCTGGGACGATCTGCACTGGTTGGACAGCCTGGCCAGCGACAATCTGTCGCGCGCCTTGAAATACCTGGGATCGGTCTCCATATTGAGCTGAGTCTCTGCAATAGCCGTCTATCCTTGGGGGGTGGCCGGTAAGCCAATCGAATTCGATTTATTATTTTATTGATCCTTAAAGGAGTGCGGCACATGTCAAAAGGGCATTCGCTACAAGACCCTTACTTGAATACCTTGCGAAAGGAGAAGGTCGGCGTCTCGATCTACCTGGTCAACGGTATCAAGCTGCAGGGAACGATCGAGTCTTTCGACCAGTTCGTCATTTTGCTGAAAAACACTGTCAGCCAGATGGTCTACAAACACGCTATTTCCACCGTCGTACCGGTTCGCCCGATTCGCCTGCCTAGCGCTACCGACGCTGACGGCGCTGACGCCGAGCCAGGTAACGCCTGATAGGAGTCTGCCTTGTTCTTTGAGCGCCACAGTGGTGGTGAACGCGCAATTCTCGTTCATCTGGATGGTCAGGACCCTGAGGCGCGCGAAGATCCGCAGGAGTTTCAGGAGCTGGCCATATCGGCAGGTGCTGATACCGTTGCGTTTATCAACGTGCCGCGTCATCGGCCTTCGGCCAAATACCTGATTGGCTCTGGCAAGGTCGAGGAACTTCGCGACCAGGTCAAGGCCGAACAGGCCGATCTCGTTATCTTCAATCACACCCTCACGCCCAGTCAGGAACGTAACCTCGAACGTGTTTTCGAGTGTCGCGTGCTTGATCGCACGGGTCTGATCCTCGATATCTTTGCGCAGCGAGCGCGTACTCACGAAGGCAAGCTGCAGGTCGAACTGGCTCAGCTTGAGCACATGAGTACCCGTCTGGTCCGTGGCTGGACTCACCTTGAGCGACAGAAAGGTGGTATCGGCCTGCGCGGTCCGGGTGAAACCCAGCTCGAAACCGACCGTCGTCTTCTGCGGGTTCGCCTGCGGCAGATCAAGGGGCGCCTGGAGAAGGTCCGCAGTCAGCGGGACCAGGCACGTCGCGGACGTCGGCGCGCCGACATTCCTTCGGTTTCACTGGTGGGTTATACCAACGCCGGCAAATCGACGCTTTTCAACTCGGTCACCGATTCGGACGTGTTCGCCGCCGATCAGCTGTTTGCGACCCTCGATCCAACCCTGCGTCGTCTGCAACTCAACGACCTTGGGCCGATCGTACTGGCTGACACAGTGGGCTTCATTCGCCATCTGCCGCACAAACTGGTAGAAGCCTTTCGGGCGACACTTGAAGAATCGAGCAACTCCGATTTACTGCTGCATGTGATCGACTCGCACGAGCCTGACCGCATGTCGCAGATCGAGCAGGTTATGGCTGTGCTCGGTGAGATCGGTGCCGAGGGCTTGCCGATCCTCGAGGTCTATAACAAACTCGATCTGCTTGAAGGCGTTGAGCCTCAGATACAGCGCGATGCCGATGGCAAACCGCAGCGTGTCTGGGTCTCTGCCCGTGATGGTCGAGGGCTGGACCTGCTCAAGCAGGCTATTGCCGAATTGCTCGGCGACGACCTGTTTGTCGGCACGCTGCTTTTGCCTCAAAGTCTTGCCCGGCTGCGTGCCCAGTTTTTTGAACTGGGTGCGGTGCAGAGCGAAACGCATGATGAGGGCGGTGCCAGCGTGTTGGCGGTGCGATTGCCGCGCGTTGAACTCAATCGTCTGGTGAGTCGCGAAGGATTGCAGCCGCTGGAGTTCATCGAACAACACACTTTGCAATAAAAGCGCGAGAAAGCCGTTGTACGGCTTTCTCGAGCATTCTGTAGCATTGGCCGGCGCGCCGCGGGCGCGTCTTTGCTTTATCAGATGGAGAGCGCTATGGCTTGGAATGAGCCGGGTGGCAACTCGAATAATCAAGATCCCTGGGGTGGAAAACGCCGTGGCGGCGACCGCAAGGGGCCACCTGATCTCGACGAGGCCTTCCGTAAGCTGCAGGAAAGCCTGAAGGGGTTGTTCGGCGGCGGTAACAAACGTGGCAGCGATGGCGGCAGCGGCAATGGCGGTGGTTCAGGCAAGGGCGGTGGCTTTGGTCTGCTCGGCATTGGCCTGGTCGTGCTCGTCGCGTTCTGGCTCTACAGCGCTATCTATGTTGTCGATGAGCAAGAACAGGCTGTCGTGTTGCGTTTTGGCCAGTACCACGAAACCGTGGGGCCGGGCCTTAACATCTACTTCCCGCCGTTCGATCGCAAGTACATGGAAAACGTGACTCGCGAACGTGCCTACAGCAAGCAGGGCCAGATGCTCACCGAAGACGAGAACATCGTTGAAGTGCCACTGACCGTGCAGTACAAGATCAGCAATCTGGAAGCTTTCGTCCTGAACGTCGATCAGCCTGAAATCAGCCTGCAGCACGCGACTGAAAGTGCGCTGCGCCACGTCGTGGGTTCCACTGCGATGGATCAGGTACTGACTGAAGGCCGTGAACTGATGGCCAGCGAAATCAAGGAGCGTCTGCAACGTTTCCTCGATACCTACGGCACCGGTATCACCGTTACTCAGGTAAACGTGCAGAGCGCTGCCGCGCCACGCGAAGTTCAGGAAGCGTTCGATGACGTGATCCGCGCCCGTGAAGACGAGCAACGTTCACGCAACCAGGCTGAAAGCTACGCCAACGGTGTCATTCCGGAAGCCCGCGGTCAGGCTCAGCGCATCCTCGAAGATGCCAACGGCTACCGTGATGAAGTGGTTTCGCGCGCCAAGGGTGAGGCTGACCGCTTTACCAAACTGGTCGCCGAATACCGCAAGGCGCCTGAAGTCACTCGCCAGCGTCTGTATCTGGACACCATGCAGGAAGTCTTCAGCAACACCAGCAAGGTTCTCGTGACCGGTGACAAAGGGCAGAACAACCTGCTTTACCTCCCGCTCGACAAGATGATCGAAAGCAGCCGCAGCACTACCGGCAATGGCTCGGCTACCGGCACGCCATCTCAGTCCAATACTGATGCTGCCGCGCGAGCGGCCGATACTCAGCAGCGCGGTGAAGTGCGTACAAGGGAGACTCGCTGATGAGCAATAAATCGCTGATCACCCTTATTGTTGGTGTGGTACTGGCAGTCGTTGCCTGGAACAGCTTCTACATAGTGTCCCAGACCGAGCGTGCGGTTTTGCTGCAGTTCGGCAAGGTGGTTCAGGCTGACGTCAAGCCGGGCCTGCATGTGAAGGTCCCTTACGTGAACCAGGTGCGCAAGTTCGACGGACGTCTGCTGACGCTCGATGCGCCTACCCAGCGTTTTCTGACGCTGGAAAAGAAAGCCGTCATGGTCGATGCCTATGCCAAATGGCGCGTGAAGGATGCGGAGCGTTTCTATACTGCGACTTCCGGCCTCAAGCAGATTGCCGACGAGCGCCTGTCGCGTCGTCTGGAATCCGGCCTGCGAGACCAGTTCGGCAAGCGCACCCTGCATGAAGTCGTGTCGGGTGAGCGGGATGCACTGATGGCTGACATCACGGGTTCGCTGAACCGCATGGCTGAGAAAGAGCTGGGTATCGAAGTACTCGATGTCCGGGTCAAGGCCATCGACCTGCCCAAGGAAGTGAATCGCAGCGTTTTCGAGCGGATGAGTACCGAGCGTGAACGTGAAGCGCGCGAGCACCGTGCCAAGGGTAACGAGCTGGGTGAAGGCATCCGTGCCGACGCCGATCGTCAACGCCGTGTGTTGCTGGCAGAAGCCTATCGCGAGTCTGAAGAGGCGCGTGGTGATGGTGATGCCCAGGCTGCTGCGATCTATTCCAAGGCCTACGGTCAGGATCAGGAGTTCTACGCGTTTTATCGTAGCCTGCGTGCCTACCGCGAAAGCTTTGCGAACAAGAGTGACGTGATGGTGCTTGATCCAGACAGCGAATTCTTTCGCTACATGGAAAAAGCCAAGCCGTAATTAATCACCCGCCGGGCGGCAAAACCGCCCGGTGGGGTGAACGTACGGTGAAACGTGTGTATCATGCGGCAGCCGGGAAATTCCCGGCTTTTTTGCGTCTGCACGATTGATTGGCCGTCTCTGAATCAGAATGCGGCAAAGTTTTTCGAGGAAAGTGGTCCAAGGCCTGTCTCGGGCATTTGTCGTGCCCGTCATACGGCGCACCACTTTCTGCTTCACTCAAGGCTGGCCTGTAGGCTGGCCGCCTGGATCACAGGGGAATGGCGTAATGGCAACGGTTGACCGCTGGCTGCTACCAGATGGCATCGAAGAAGTACTGCCACCGGAAGCGGCGCGCATTGAAGTAGCGCGTCGTCAGGTGTTGGATCTGTTTCAGAGCTGGGGCTATGAGTTTGTCGTCACCCCGCATATCGAGTATCTGGAGTCCTTGCTGACAGGGGCGGGTTCGGATCTGGATCTGCGCACCTTCAAGGTTATCGATCCGCAATCGGGCCGGCAGATGGGCTTTCGCGCCGACATCACGCCACAGGTTGCACGCATCGATGCCCACACGCTTAAACGTGAAGGCCCGAGTCGTCTGTGCTATGCGGGCAGCGTACTGCACGCTCAGCCGCGCGCGCTGTCTTCGTCGCGCAGCCCGATTCAGCTGGGTGCCGAGTTGTACGGCGACGCAAGCCCGAGCAGTGATGTCGAGGTCATCAGTCTGATGCTGGCCATGCTGCAACTGGCCGATGTGCCAGATGTGCACATGGACCTCGGGCATGTCGGCATCTACCGTGGTCTGGCGCGTGCCGCCGGCCTGTCGGGCGAAGTCGAGCAGCAGTTGTTCGATGCATTGCAACGCAAGGCCATCGACGAAGTGGTTGCCCTGACGGCCAATCTGCCGCCAGAGCTGGCTTCGATGCTGCGTGCACTGGTTGATCTGTGCGGTGGTCGCGAGGTGCTGGATGCGGCCCGTGACCGTCTGGCTGGCGCACCTGCGCCGGTGCTGGCAGCGCTGGATGACCTGCTGGCCATCGCCGATCGTCTGGCGGCGCGCTTCCCGCAACTGCCGTTGTATTTCGATCTCGGCGAGCTGCGTGGCTACCACTACCATACCGGTGTGGTATTCGCCGTGTTCGTGCCGGGTGTGGGGCAGTCGATTGCCCAGGGCGGTCGTTACGATGACATCGGTGCCGATTTCGGTCGTGCCCGCCCGGCGACCGGCTTTTCCACTGACCTGAAAACCCTGGTCACCCTGGGGCAGGCAGAAATCGTATTACCGTCCGGTGGCATCTGGATGCCGGACAGCACGGATGCGGCACTCTGGCAGCAGGTTTGCCAGTTGCGCAGCGAAGGTCAGCGTGTGGTTCAGGCCTTGCCTGGGCAGCAGGTGAGTGCGGCGCGTGAAGCCGACTGTGACCGGCAATTGATTCAGCATGGCGAGCACTGGCAGGTAATGCCGCTGGCTTCTTGAGTATTCCTGCCGGCCGCCGCCGGCACCAAGTTTGCGTGAATGAGGACAAGTGTTATGGGTAAGAATGTCGTAGTCCTGGGCACTCAATGGGGTGATGAGGGCAAAGGCAAGATCGTTGATCTGCTGACCGAACATGCTACCGCCGTAGTTCGCTATCAGGGTGGCCACAATGCGGGCCACACCCTGGTGATCGACGGTGAGAAAACCGTATTGCACCTGATTCCGTCCGGTGTACTGCGCGAAGGCGTGCAGTGCCTGATCGGTAACGGTGTGGTGGTTGCTCCCGACGCGCTCCTGCGCGAAATCATCAAGCTGGAAGAGAAAGGCATTCCGGTGCGCGAGCGCCTGCGCATCAGCCCGTCCTGCCCGCTGATCCTGTCGTATCACGTTGCGCTGGATCAGGCGCGTGAAAAGGCCCGTGGCGAGTTCAAGATCGGCACCACCGGTCGCGGCATCGGCCCCGCTTACGAAGACAAGGTTGCACGTCGCGGTCTTCGCATCGGCGACCTGTTCCATCGCGAACGCTTCGCTGCCAAGCTGGGCGAGCTGCTCGACTACCACAACTTTGTGCTGGTCAATTACTACAAAGAGCCTGCCATCGACTTCCAGAAGACACTCGACGAGTGCATGGAATACGCTGACATGCTCAAGCCGCTGATGCTTGACGTCACCGCTGCGCTGCATGAAATGCGTCGCGACGGCAAAGACATCATGTTCGAAGGTGCCCAGGGTTCGCTGCTGGACATCGACCACGGTACTTATCCGTACGTCACCAGCTCCAACACCACTGCAGGCGGCATCGCCACAGGTTCCGGTTTTGGTCCGATGTACCTGGATTACATTCTGGGCATCACCAAGGCTTACACCACACGTGTTGGCTCGGGCCCGTTCCCGACCGAACTGTTTGACGATGTCGGTGCTTTCCTGGCCAAGCGCGGTCACGAGTTCGGTGCTACCACCGGTCGCGCCCGTCGTTGCGGCTGGTTCGATGCTGTCATCCTGCGTCGCGCTATCGAAATCAACAGCATTTCGGGTCTGTGCCTGACCAAGCTGGACGTGCTCGACGGTCTGGAAACCATCAACATCTGCATCGGCTACGAGAACGAAGAAGGCGCGGTTATCGACGCGCCTACCGACGCTGACAGCTACCTCGGCCTGCGTCCGGTCTACGAAGAAATGCCGGGCTGGAGCGAGTCCACGCTGGGTGCCAAGACCCTTGAAGAGCTGCCAGCTGCTGCACGCGCCTACATCAAGCGCGTCGAAGAGCTGGTCGGTGCGCCTATCGATATCATTTCGACCGGTCCTGACCGCAACGAAACCATCGTACTGCGTCACCCGTTCGGCTGATCCATCGCCGAGCACCACAAAGAGGGCCGCATTTGCGGCCCTTTTTGCGTTCAGCGTCGGGTGGATTCAATCCGGCAAAAAAGTGAGACTTGTGTCACGGCACGGCGCTTGCTACAAAGATGACAGAAAAGTGCCATCATTTTAGTGGCGCTGTGGGTGGAAGGATTCTCCTGTGTCTGCAGTCTTGTCTCTCTTGCAAAGTCGTTTGCTGCGCCCGGTCTTTATTGCGCTGGGCATTGCCCTTTTGGTGCAGGTCATCGTGGCGGTTGCTCTTACCCGGAGCACGGTCACGGCGCTTGAGGCGGATCTTGCCAATCGCCTGGGGGTAGATTCGCAACACCTGTCCTCGGAGCTTGAGCTGGCGAGTAGCGAAGTGACGTCGAGCCTCGACGCCCTGTCTGCCAGTACCCGCCAGCGCCTGAGTGTCGGGCTGTCGACGCGCCTGAAAGAAGAGCAGGCGCAACTGCGTGCCACGCTTGAAAAAGACCTGAGAGAATCCGCCACCGACATGGCCGAATTGCTTGCCGCCGTCGCCCCGCGAGCCATGTGGGATAACGACACGCCAACCCTTTCCGAATTTGCCCGCCGCGCCCAGCGCAATCCCAACGTGTTGTTCGTGGTTTATGACGACGCGGCGGGCGAGCACCTCACCCGCTACATGAACCGGGATAACCCGCTGGTCAGGGCGCTGCTGGCCAAGGGTGAAGGCGAGCGGGCGATGGACAAGGTTCTGAGCGCTGCGAAAAACGATCCTTCGGTGTATTACGTCGAGGCCTCTATCAGCCCCAACGGCGTGGAGATCGGCAAGGTGCGCATGGGCGTGTCCACCGCGACCGTCGAGGAGAACCTGGCGGCGCTGGACAAGCGTTTCGCCACACTCATTACCAGCGGCGAGCAACTGGTTTCCGACAGCCTTGCCAGTGCGTCCAAAGACAGCTCGACTGCCTTGCGCACGCGCCTGCAATCTGCTCAGGCAGCGGGGGTGGCAATGACCGGCAATACACGTGTTGCGGTTCAAGAAGCGGCCGAAACGCTGCGTTGGCGGATCGGCATGGGCCTGGCGCTGGTGGGTCTTGGTGTGCTGTTGTTGCTGGCTGTGGTGCTGGGGCGTCGAGTGGTCAGCAAGCTGCACCTGCTGATCGCTGCACTCAATGACCTGGCGGCGGGTGAGGGTGACCTGACCAAACGCGTCAAGCTGGACAGCAATGACGAGATCGGCGACATGTCGGCAGCGGTCAACCGCTTCATCGACAAGCTGCAACCTATTGTGCGCGAGGCCGGTGAAGTGGCGCAGCGCACGGGTGTGGAAATCGGTGTCATGAGTCAGCGCAACGCCGGGGCTGATGCCGCCGCCGAGTTGCAGCGCGACGAAGTGGCTGCCAGCTTGAAGGCGCTCGGGCAAATGGCCGACGAGGCGCAGTCGGAAAGCCACGCGATGCAGGCGGCTTTGCGTCAGGTTATCGACATCAAGCAGGCGACCGACGAAAACACCCGCACGTCCAGTCAGGTCGGCGGGTTGATCGAAGCGTTGGCCGGGCAGGTCGAGACCGGTGCACAGGTCATTGAGCGTCTGGCGCAGCAAAGCCAGCAGATCGAGGTTGTGCTGGAAGTCATCCACGGCATTGCCGAGCAAACCAACCTGCTTGCGCTCAACGCAGCCATCGAGGCCGCACGGGCTGGCGAGACGGGCAGGGGCTTTGCCGTGGTGGCCGATGAGGTGCGGGCGCTGGCCAGCAAGACGCAGAGTTCGACGGGTGATATTCAGGAGCACATCATCGCCTTGCAGCGAGGAGCAAAAGAAGCGGTGGCCGCCATCGGCATCGCTGGCCGACAGGCCAAGGAAGGGCTGGAGGTATTACGCGACAGCGCCAAGCGCCAGCAGACCGTACAGGCGTCCGTCGAGCAGGTGCATGCGGCCATTGGTCTGGCGACTCAGGCTGCCGTTCATCAGGCTGAAGGTGCCCAGGCGGTGCGCGGTCGGGTAGAGGTGATTCACGCTCAGGCCGAGAAGGCCGCCAAGGCTGTGGTCGAAACAACCGCCAGCGGGAAAGTGCTCAACGGGCTGGCTGCGCAGTTGAAGGCGAGCCTGGGGCAGTTTCGGGCTTGAATGTACGGGATCCGGCGCTGCCGCTGTAGCGCTGGGTGCACAAAGATGATTTTTGCCGAGTACAGAAAACAAAAAACCGAGCCATTGGCTCGGTTTTTTTGAATTGGTGCCCAGAAGAAGACTCGAACTTCCACGACCTTGCGGTCACCAGCACCTGAAGCTGGCGTGTCTACCAATTTCACCATCTGGGCAGCATCAGCAGCGTCTCCGCCGTTGATGGGGCGCACTATACGGCGATCGTTTTACTCTGTAAACCCCTGTTTTGATTTAATAATCAAAACCCTGGAATGCAAAAACCCGCTTTCGCGGGTTTTTGTGAGGCTTGAGACTGTTGTAGTCTGTTGCCTGAATTGGTGCCCAGAAGAAGACTCGAACTTCCACGACCTTGCGGTCACCAGCACCTGAAGCTGGCGTGTCTACCAATTTCACCATCTGGGCAGTATCGGAAGGCATCAGCCTGCCGATGGCGCGCACTATACGGAGCGCTTTTTAGACTGTAAACCCCGGCAGTGAAAAAAAGTCGAAAAAAATCGCGAGCGGCGTGTTTCGGGTGTTACAGCGTGGTCAGGCAGGCTTTTTGTCGGCTGGTTTGAGCGTGAAATTTCCCGTTTCATGAGGTCTATGCCAAACTAACCCCTATATATACAAGGTGAAAACTATCTAATGGCCGATTGGCAGTCCCTCGATCCCGAGGCCGCTCGTGAAGCGGAAAAATACGAAAACCCTATTCCCAGCCGCGAGCTGATCTTGCAGCACCTTGCCGAGCGCGGTTCGCCGGCAAGTCGCGAGCAACTGGTCGAAGAATTCGGCCTGACCACTGAAGATCAATTCGAGGCCCTGCGCCGTCGCCTTCGTGCGATGGAACGCGACGCCCAATTGATCTACACCCGTCGCGGCACTTACGCACCGGTGGACAAACTGGACCTGATCCTCGGCCGTATCTCCGGCCATCGTGACGGTTTTGGTTTTCTGGTCCCCGATGACGGCTCCGACGACCTGTTCATGAGCCCTGCACAAATGCGTCTGGTGTTCGACGGTGATCGGGCCTTGGCGCGTGTTTCCGGTCTTGACCGCCGTGGTCGTCGCGAAGGCGTGATCGTCGAAGTGATCTCGCGGGCTCATGAGACCATCGTGGGTCGCTATTTCGAAGAAAGCGGCATTGGTTTTGTTGTGCCCGACAACCCGAAAATCCAGCAGGAAGTGCTGGTCACGCCGGGTCGCAACAGCAGCGCCAAGATTGGCCAGTTCGTCGAGGTGAAAATCACTCACTGGCCAACCCCGCGCTTCCAGCCACAAGGTGATGTGGTCGAAGTGGTCGGCAACTACATGGCGCCGGGCATGGAGATCGATGTCGCACTGCGCACTTACGATATCCCGCACGTATGGCCAGAAGCCGTCCTCAAGGAAGCCGCCAAGCTCAAGCCGGAAGTTGAAGAGAAGGACAAGGAAAACCGCGTAGACCTGCGCCACCTGCCTTTCGTCACTATCGACGGCGAAGACGCTCGCGACTTCGACGATGCGGTTTATTGCGAAGCCAAGCCGGGCAAGCTGCGCTTGTTCTCCGGTGGCTGGAAGCTTTACGTGGCGATTGCCGACGTATCGAGCTACGTGAAGATCGGTTCCGCGCTGGATGCAGAATCCCAGGTTCGTGGCAACTCGGTGTACTTCCCCGAGCGCGTCGTGCCGATGCTGCCTGAGCAGTTGTCCAACGGCCTGTGCTCGCTGAACCCGCATGTCGATCGTCTGGCCATGGTCTGCGAGATGACCATCTCCAAGACCGGCGAGATGACCGACTACGTCTTTTACGAAGGCATCATTCACTCCCATGCCCGTCTGACCTACAACAAGGTCAGCACGATTCTGGAGCAGCCGAAAACCGCCGAGGCGAAAAGCCTGCGCGGCGAATACGGCGACGTGGTTCCGCACCTCAAGCAGCTTTACGCGATGTACAAGGTGTTGCTGGGTGCGCGGCATGTGCGTGGCGCGATCGATTTCGAAACTCAGGAAACCCGGATCATCTTCGGTTCCGAGCGCAAGATTGCCGAAATCCGTCCGACCACCCGCAACGATGCTCACAAGCTGATCGAAGAGTGCATGCTGGCTGCCAACGTGGCCACTGCGCAGTTCTTGAAAAAGCACGAAATTCCTGCGCTGTACCGCGTTCACGATGGTCCGCCGCCGGAGCGTCTTGAAAAACTGCGCGCGTTTCTGGGTGAGCTGGGTCTGAGCCTGCACAAAGGCAAGGACGGTCCTACGCCGAAGGATTATCAGGCGCTGCTTGAAACCGTTCGCGATCGACCTGACTACCACCTGATCCAGACCGTGATGCTGCGTTCGTTGAGCCAGGCTGTCTACAGCTCGGACAACAACGGCCACTTCGGTCTGAATTACGAGGCGTACACGCACTTCACTTCGCCGATCCGTCGTTATCCGGACCTGCTGACGCACCGTGCGATCCGCAGCGTTATCCGCTCCAAGCAGGACACCCCGCACGTCCGCCGTGCTGGCGCTGCCACGATTCCGAAGGCGCGCATCTACCCGTACGACGACGCGCTGCTCGACCAGTTGGGCGAACAATGCTCGATGAGCGAGCGCCGTGCCGATGAAGCCACGCGTGATGTGGTCAACTGGCTCAAGTGCGAGTACATGAAGGATCGCGTGGGCGAGTCGTTCCCGGGCGTGATCACGGCGGTGACCGGCTTTGGTCTGTTCGTCGAGCTGACCGACATCTATGTCGAAGGTCTGGTCCACGTCACGGCTCTGCCGGGTGATTACTACCATTTCGATCCGCTGCATCACCGCCTTGCCGGCGAGCGTACCGGGCGCAACTTCCGCCTGGGCGATACTGTTGAAGTGCGGGTCATGCGTGTCGATCTGGATGAGCGCAAGATCGATTTCGAAATTTCCGAGACGGCAGCGGCAGCAACCCCGGTCGGTCGCAAGCGTCAGGGTCGCAACACTGCGCCACCTGCTGCTGCAGCGCCGGCTGAAAAGGAAAAGGCACCTGCCAAGTCCGGTCGCCGTACAACGTCTGCCAAGGAGAGCAGTTCCGAAGCGTATCGCCCAAGCGATGCGGCGGCGAAAAACGCAGAAGTGCGTAAAAGCCGCGAACTGAAAAAAGCGCTTCTGGCTGACGCGAAGGGTGGTAGCAAGGCGTCGTCGGGAAAGTCTGACAGGTCGGGTTCTGCTCCTTCGTCGAGCAAGCCGGCCAGTAAACACCGTAAAGGCCCGCCAAAAGCGGGCTCGGCGCCAGCTGCAAAAAGCAGTGGCGCTCGTAAACCCAAGGCCAAGTCATGAGTCAGCTGGAAAAAATCTACGGCGTGCACGCCGTAGAAGCTTTGCTTCGTCATCACCCCAAGCGCGTCAAGCACATCTGGCTGGCAGAGGGTCGTAATGACCCTCGTGTTCAAACGCTGGTCGCACTGGCGAGCGAAAATCGCGTGACTATCGGTCAGGCCGAGCGTCGCGAAATGGACGCCTGGGTTGAAGGCGTGCATCAGGGCGTGGTCGCCGACGTCAGCCCGAGCCAGGTCTGGGGTGAGGCAATGCTCGATGAGCTGCTTGATCGCAGCGAGGGCCCGCCGTTGCTGCTGGTGCTTGATGGCGTGACTGATCCGCATAACCTGGGCGCTTGCCTGCGTACCGCCGATGCGGCCGGTGCGCTGGCTGTTATCGTGCCCAAGGACAAGTCTGCAACCTTGACGCCTGCTGTGCGAAAAGTCGCCTGCGGCGCTGCGGAAGTGATTCCTCTGGTGGCCGTGACCAACCTGGCCCGCACGCTGGAAAAACTTCAGCAGCGCGGCTTGTGGGTTGTCGGTACAGCAGGCGAGGCCGAGGTCGAGTTGTATCAGCAGGACCTGACCGGCCCGACGATCATCATTATGGGTGCTGAAGGCAAAGGCATGCGTCGCCTGACCCGCGAGCACTGCGACTACCTTGTGCGCCTGCCGATGGCGGGCAGCGTCAGCAGCCTCAACGTGTCGGTCGCGACCGGTGTGTGCCTGTTTGAAGCGCTGCGTCAGCGCTCCGCGAAGCGGAAGCCCTAAGCGGTTTAGCTACAAGCTACAAGTGGAAAGCCTCAAGCTGCTTGCTTTTGCTTGCAGCTTTTCACTTGCAGCTTGCAGCTGCCTTCTCTACACTTGCGCCCCTTGCTGTCACGGCAGGCGCGAATGTGCCTGTCCCTGAGCAAGACCAACAGTGTCATTCACTCCTTGTCTGACCGCTATTTGAGCGGCAGGCTACAACCCGTAAGGAGCATTCATGCGTCATTACGAAATTATCTTTTTGGTCCACCCGGATCAAAGCGAGCAAGTCGGCGGCATGGTAGAGCGTTACACCAAGCTGATCGAAGAAGACGGCGGCAAAATCCACCGTCTGGAAGATTGGGGCCGTCGTCAACTGGCCTATGCAATCAACAATGTTCACAAGGCTCACTACGTGATGCTGAACGTTGAGTGCACTGGCAAGGCCCTGGCCGAGCTGGAAGACAACTTCCGTTACAACGATGCTGTGATCCGTAACCTGGTCATCCGTCGCGACGAAGCCGTAACTGGCCAGTCCGAGATGCTCAAGGCTGAAGAGAACCGCAGTGAGCGCCGTGAGCGTCGTGACCGTCCTGAGCACTCCGACAGCGCCGATGGCGATGACGGCGACAACAGCGACGTTAGCGATAACGCTGACGAGTAATCCACGGACCTTTTGAGGAGCCAATTACATGGCACGTTTCTTCCGTCGTCGTAAATTCTGCCGCTTCACCGCTGAAGACGTCAAAGAGATCGATTACAAAGATCTCAACACTCTGAAAGCCTATGTATCCGAGACCGGCAAAATCGTTCCAAGCCGCATCACTGGTACTAAAGCACGTTATCAGCGTCAGCTGGCCACCGCTATCAAGCGTGCCCGCTTCCTGGCCCTGCTGGCCTACACCGACAGCCACGGCCGCTGAGACCAGGTAGTCGACAAAACGTAACAAAGGATAGAAAGCATGCGTGCCCTGGCTGAATTCATCATGCGCGGCCGTATGCAGGCCACTCTCGTAGTGGCTGGATGTGCGGCATTGCCGCTGTTGTTCTGGTTGAGTGCTGCCGCAGGGTGCCTTGTGCTTCTGCGACGCGGGTTCAGTGATGCCGTTGGTGTCCTGTCCTGGGCTCTGCTGCCGGCTTTGGTCTGGTGGTATTTCGGTGAGCCTCGTACAGCCATGGTGCTGGCGGGTTCGCTGAGTTTGGCAATGGTTTTGCGTGCCAGCGAGTCCTGGGTCCGCGTGCTGCTGGTCAGCGTGGCGTTGGGTGTGGTGTATGCAGTAATTCTGGGCACGGTTTTTCGCGAACCTCTGGAAGCAATGTCGCAGGAGTTGCAGAAACATCTGCCGACAATGCTGGCCGGGCTCTACGAGCAATTGAACGTAGAAGAGCGAGCGCGTCTGGGAGCACTGATTGCCCCCGTCCTGAATGGCCTGATAGCGGCTGTGCTGCAAATCGTCAGTGTGCTGTGCCTGATTATCGGGCGGTACTGGCAAGCGATGTTGTACAACCCGGGCGGTTTCGGGCGTGAATTTCGCGCCGTGAAGCTTCCACTGGTGCCTGCGTTGGCGCTGTTGGCGTGCATGTTGGTGGGTCCGAATTTCGGTCCGCAGATAGCTATGCTGACACCGCTGTGCAGTGTGCCGCTGGTGTTTGCCGGGCTGGCCCTGATTCACGGACTGGTCGCTGAAAAGCGTCTTGCCCGGTTTTGGCTGGTGGGGATGTACATCACGCTGCTGGTGTTCATGCAACTGATCTATCCGTTGCTCGTGGTAATTGCCATTGTCGACAGCCTGATTGATTTTCGCGGTCGCCGGAGTCCGAAAGATTCCGGCAATGGTCCTGCGAACGGTGAAGGTTAAAAGTTAAGAGGATTTCCACATGCAACTGATCCTTCTGGAAAAAGTCGCCAACCTGGGCAACCTGGGCGACAAAGTAAATGTTAAGGCCGGTTACGGTCGTAACTACCTGCTGCCTTACGGCAAAGCAACCGCTGCAACCGCTGCCAACGTGGCTGCGTTTGAAGAGCGTCGTGCCGAGCTGGAAAAACTGGCTGCAGACAAGAAAGCATCTGCCGAAACTCGCGCTGCCCAACTGGCTGAGCTGGAAGTGACTATCACTGCCACCGCTGGTGACGAAGGCAAGCTGTTCGGTTCGATCGGCACCCACGACATCGCTGATGCACTGACCGCCTCTGGCGTTGAAGTTGCAAAAAGCGAAGTTCGTCTGCCGAACGGCACTATCCGCAACGTTGGCGAATTCGACGTAGCCGTGCACCTGCACAGCGACGTAGAAGCGACCGTACGCGTTGTCGTAGTGGCTGCTTAAGCAGTACTGAATCGTCTGGCGGCATTGCCGTCAGAGGATTAACATCGGGCACGATCCTGTTCACAGGTCGTGCCCTTTGTCTTTGTGCCATCCCCATTCTGCAAACCCCGAATTAAAGTGGCCATGAACGATATATCCGCCCCCGAGCAATACGATCTGCAAACCGCTGCCCTGAAGGTGCCGCCACACTCCATCGAGGCTGAACAGGCTGTGCTCGGTGGTCTGATGCTGGACAACAACGCCTGGGAGCGGGTGCTCGATCAAGTCTCTGACGGGGATTTCTATCGGCATGACCACCGCCTGATTTTCCGCGCCATCGCCAAGCTGGCGGATCAGAACAGCCCGATCGATGTGGTCACGCTGGCCGAGCAACTGGACAAGGAAGGGCAGACCTCTCAAGTCGGTGGCCTGGGCTACCTCAGTGAGCTGGCGAAAAACACGCCTTCCGTGGCCAACATCAAGGCCTATGCGCAGATCGTCCGTGCGCGGGCAACGTTGCGACAGCTGATCGGCATCAGCACCGAAATTGCCGATAGCGCGTTCAACCCGGAAGGGCGCACCGCCGAAGAGATTCTTGACGAAGCCGAACGGCAGATCTTCCAGATCGCCGAAGCACGGCCCAAGACCGGCGGCCCGGTCAGCGTCAATGACCTGCTGACCAAAGCCATCGACCGTATCGACACCCTGTTCAACAGCGACAACGCCATCACCGGCCTGTCCACCGGCTACACCGACCTTGATGAAAAAACCAGCGGCCTGCAGCCGGCTGACCTGATCATCGTCGCCGGTCGTCCGTCGATGGGTAAAACTACCTTCGCGATGAACCTGGTTGAAAACGCTGTGTTACGCAGCGACAAGGTGGTGCTGGTCTACTCGCTGGAGATGCCAGGCGAATCGCTGATCATGCGTATGTTGTCGTCGCTGGGGCGTATCGACCAGACCAAGGTGCGCGCCGGTCGCCTGGACGACGATGACTGGCCGCGTCTGACCTCTGCGGTCAATTTGCTCAATGACCGCAAGCTGTTCATCGACGACACCGCTGGCATCAGCCCGTCGGAAATGCGCGCGCGCACACGCCGTATCGTCCGCGAACACGGCGAAATCGGCATGATCATGATCGACTACCTGCAGTTGATGCAGATTCCCGGTTCCAGTGGCGACAACCGTACCAACGAGATTTCCGAGATTTCCCGCTCGTTGAAAGCACTGGCCAAGGAATTCAACTGCCCGGTCATTGCCCTCTCGCAGCTCAACCGCTCGCTGGAGCAGCGCCCGAACAAACGCCCGATCAACTCCGACCTCCGGGAATCCGGAGCGATCGAGCAGGATGCCGACGTCATCATGTTCGTTTACCGGGACGAGGTGTATCACCCGGAAACCGAGCACAAGGGAATTGCCGAGATTATCATCGGCAAGCAGCGTAACGGCCCCATCGGCACCACGCGCCTGGCGTTCATCGGCAAATACACACGCTTCGAGAACCTGGCGCCGGGCAGTTACAACTTCGACGACGATTGATCCGGGTTCGAGGCAATCAAAGCCGACCACCCAAATCCGAGCACTCAAATCCGACCATTGCCGTCGGACTTGATCAAAAAATGTGCTATATTCCGCGCCCGCGATTTTTCCAACGTGCAAACGTAGGTCCTGAACATGCAATCAGCCAAGCCGTTATTTGACTATCCCAAGTACTGGGCCGAATGTTTCGGGCCTGCACCTTTCCTGCCCATGAGCCGGGAAGAAATGGATCTGCTTGGCTGGGATTCCTGCGACATCATCATTGTCACTGGTGATGCGTATGTGGATCACCCGTCTTTCGGCATGGCGATCATCGGCCGTCTGCTTGAATCCCAGGGCTTTCGGGTCGGGATCATCGCGCAGCCCAACTGGCAGTCCAAAGACGACTTCATGAAGCTCGGCGAGCCGAACCTGTTTTTCGGTGTCGCTGCCGGCAACATGGACTCGATGATCAACCGCTACACCGCCGACAAGAAAATCCGTTCCGACGACGCCTACACGCCCGGCGGCATGGCCGGCAAGCGTCCGGACCGCGCGAGTCTGGTCTACAGCCAGCGCTGCAAGGAAGCCTACAAGCACGTGCCTATCGTGCTCGGCGGCATCGAAGCCTCGCTGCGCCGCATTGCGCACTATGACTACTGGCAGGACAAGGTTCGCAACTCGATCCTGATCGACGCCTGCGCCGACATCCTGCTCTACGGCAACGCCGAGCGGGCTATTGTCGAAGTCGCCCAGCGTCTGTCGTATGGCCACAAGATCGAAGACATCACCGATGTGCGTGGCACCGCGTTCATCCGTCGCGACACGCCGCAAGGCTGGTACGAAGTCGACTCGACACGTATCGACCGTCCGGGCAAGGTCGACAAGATCATCAACCCGTACGTCAACACCCAGGACACCCAGGCCTGCGCCATCGAGCAGGAAAAAGGCAACGTCGAGGACCCCAACGAAGCCAAGGTGGTGCAGATTCTTGCCAGCCCGCGCATGACCCGTGACAAAACGGTCATCCGTCTGCCATCGGTGGAAAAGGTTCGCAACGACGCCGTGCTGTATGCCCACGCCAACCGCGTGTTGCACCTGGAAACCAACCCGGGCAACGCCCGTGCGCTGGTGCAGAAGCACGGTGAAGTCGACGTCTGGTTCAACCCGCCGCCGATTCCGATGACCACCGACGAAATGGACTACGTGTTCGGCATGCCTTACGCGCGCGTTCCACACCCTGCGTACGGCAAGGAAAAGATTCCCGCCTACGACATGATCCGTTTCTCGGTGAACATCATGCGTGGCTGCTTCGGCGGCTGCACGTTCTGCTCGATCACCGAGCACGAAGGCCGGATCATCCAGAACCGTTCGGAAGAGTCGATCATTCGCGAAATCGAAGAGATCCGCGACAAGGTGCCAGGCTTTACCGGCGTCATTTCCGACCTGGGCGGGCCGACTGCGAACATGTATCGCATCGCCTGCAAAAGCCCGGAAATCGAGTCGGCCTGCCGCAAGCCGTCCTGCGTATTCCCTGGCATCTGCCCGAACCTGAACACCGACCACTCGTCGCTGATTCAGCTGTATCGCAGTGCCCGCGCCTTGCCTGGCGTGAAGAAAATCCTCATCGCTTCCGGCCTGCGCTATGACCTGGCGGTCGAGTCGCCGGAATACGTCAAGGAGCTGGTCACCCACCACGTCGGTGGTTACCTGAAGATCGCCCCGGAACACACCGAGGAGGGTCCGCTCAATCAGATGATGAAGCCGGGCATTGGCAGCTATGACAAGTTCAAGCGCATGTTCGAAAAGTACACCAAGGAAGCAGGCAAGGAGCAGTACCTGATTCCTTACTTCATCGCCGCCCACCCAGGCACGACCGATGAAGACATGATGAACCTCGCGCTGTGGCTCAAGGGCAACGGTTTCCGCGCGGATCAGGTGCAGGCGTTCTACCCCTCGCCAATGGCGACTGCCACGGCCATGTACCACTCGGGCAAGAACCCCCTGCGCAAGGTCACTTACAAGAGTGACGCCGTCACGATTGTGAAGAGCGAAGAGCAGCGTCGCCTGCACAAGGCCTTCCTGCGTTATCACGACCCCAAGGGCTGGCCGATGCTGCGTGCAGCACTGGAGCGCATGGGCCGTGCCGACCTGATCGGGCCGGGCAAGGACCAGTTGATCCCGCTGCATCAGCCAGCGACCGACACCTACCAGAGTGCCCGTCGCAAGAACTCGACACCGGCTGGCAGCCACAAGGTGGGCAAGGACCCGAAAACCACGCTGATCCAGACCCAGCACACCGGCCTGCCGCCGCGTGGCAGCGATGGCAGCAAGCCGTGGGACAAACGCGAAGAAGCCAAGGCTGCCGCAATGGCGCGCAACAAGCAGGCCGCCAAAGAGCGCATGGACGCGGCCAAGGGCAAAGGCCCCAAACCGCCGAAGCGCAAGCCGGTAGTGCCGCGCTAACGCGGGGTATCTGGGCAGACGCAGAGCGTCGCACGATAGTTGAGATTATCGTTGCGCACGCTCCAGCGTCGGAATGCCTTGGGTGACGCTTTGCGTCACAAATCTGTGCCGCGCTGCGCATTCAGGATAGGACGCGCAGCGTCCAGAACGGCATGCGACGCGGAGCGTCGCACGATAGTTGGGATTATCGTTCCTCACGCTCCAGTGGGAATGCCATGTATGACGCTCCGCATCACACACCTGCAACGCGCCGGATGCATATAAACACCGCTCACAATTCTTCACCCCCCGTTCAATCCCTCTGCCACACTGTCTGCCTTATTACTGTGCGACCCTTGCACCGTCGGCTCCGGCTGGCACGATTTTGGTGCTTTGCCTGGCTGGGCGGGCAATGTCACTCTCGTTGGCGCATGACTTTGACCGGATGGCATAAGTCTTGCGCGGCTCAATTACCGTTCAGGCTCGCAGGAGGCACGCCGTGTCGATTCATATTGCCTTGCACCATGTCACGCATTACCGCTACGAACGCGCGGTCGAACTGGGTCCTCAGATCGTTCGTCTGCGCCCGGCCGCCCACAGCCGCACCCGCGTGCTGTCGTATTCACTGAAAGTCCTGCCTGAAAACCACTTCATCAACTGGCAGCAGGACCCTCAGGGCAATTACCTGGCGCGTCTGGTCTTTCCGGAAAAGACCAACGAATTCCGTGTCGAGGTTGATCTGGTCGCCGAGATGGCGGTGTTCAACCCGTTCGACTTCTTTCTGGAACCCTACGCCGAGAACATCCCCTTCACGTACGCCAGCGAAGAGCAGCGCGAGCTTGCGCCGTACCTGGAAAAGCTGCCGCTGACGCCAAGATTCAAGGCCTATCTGGACAGCATCAGCCGTGTGCCGATTCCGGCCATCGACTTTCTGGTTGGTCTCAACCAACGCCTGAGCCAGGATGTCGATTACCTGATCCGCATGGAGCCGGGTGTACAGACCCCGGAATTCACCCTGGAAAACGCCTCGGGCTCCTGCCGCGATTCAGCTTGGCTGCTGGTGCAACTGCTGCGTCATCTGGGCATGGCTGCACGGTTTGTGTCGGGCTACCTGATTCAGCTCAAGGCGGATGTCGAGGCGCTGGACGGGCCGTCCGGTACCGACGTCGATTTCACCGACCTGCACGCCTGGTGCGAGGTGTATCTGCCGGGCGCGGGCTGGGTCGGGCTGGACGCCACGTCCGGGCTGTTCGCAGGCGAGGGGCACATTCCGCTGGCGTGCAGCCCGGAGCCGTCCTCCGCCGCGCCGATCAGCGGGCTGGTCGAGCCGTGCGAGACCGAATTCAGCCACGAAATGTCGGTCGAGCGCATCTGGGAGGCGCCACGCGTCACCAAGCCCTACACCGAAGAACAATGGCAGGACATCCAGGCCCTCGGTCGGCAGATCGACGCTGATCTGCTGCGCGACGACGTGCGCCTGACCATGGGCGGCGAGCCGACGTTCGTCTCCATCGATGATCGCGACGGCGCCGAGTGGAACACCGCCGCACTGGGCCCTCGCAAGCGCGAGCTGTCTGCCGAGCTGTTTCAGCGTATGCGCGCGCATTACGCGCCGCTGGGCATCGTGCATTTTGGTCAGGGCAAGTGGTATCCGGGCGAGCAACTGCCGCGCTGGTCGCTGAACTGCTTCTGGCGCAAGGACGGCAAGCCGGTCTGGCACAACAACGCGCTGATCGCGGATGAAACGCAGGACTATGGCGCGACCGGCGAGCTGGCCGGGCGTTTTCTCGCCAGCGTAGCCGAGCGCCTCAAGCTGCCGGAGCGTTTCGTCTTTCCGGCCTACGAAGACAACTTTTACTACCTGTGGCGCGAAGGTGCGCTGCCGGTGAACGTGACCGCCGAAGATTCACGGCTCGGCGACGAACTGGAGCGGGCGCGCCTGCGCAAGGTCTTCGCGCAAGGTCTGGACAAGATGATTGGTCAGGTCCTGCCGCTGGCCCGTAGCGCAAAAGGTGAAAATTGGCAGAGCGGCCGCTGGTATCTGCGCGATGAGCACTGCCGTCTGGTGCCTGGCGATTCTGCGCTGGGCTACCGATTGCCACTGGCGTCGCAGCCTTGGGTCAAGGCGGCGGAGTACCCGTTCATTCATCCGACTGACCATAACCAGGACTTCCCCGAGCTGGCCGACAGCGACTTGCTGACCTCGCAGCTCAAGGCCGAGAATGCCGACGCCGAGCGCGAGCCCGGGCTGGATGAGTCCGCCGACTGGCTGACCCGCACCGCGCTGTGTGCCGAGGCGCGTGATGGGCGTCTGTACCTGTTCATGCCGCCGCTGCAAAAGCTTGAGGAATACCTTGAGCTGGTAGCCGTGATCGAAGCGACCGCCGAAGAGCTGCAATGCCCGATCCTGCTGGAAGGCTACGAGCCGCCGAGCGATCCACGCCTGTGCAACTTCCGCATCACGCCGGATCCTGGCGTCATTGAAGTCAACGTGCAGCCGTCCGCCAGCTGGGACGAACTGGTCGAGCGCACCGAGTTTCTTTACGAACAGGCCCGCCAAACGCGCCTGACTACCGAGAAGTTCATGATCGACGGCCGTCACACCGGCACCGGTGGCGGCAACCACTTCGTGCTCGGCGGGGCGACGCCTGCGGACTCACCGTTTCTGCGCCGCCCGGACCTGCTGCGCAGCCTGCTCAGCTACTGGCACAACCATCCCTCGCTGTCTTACCTGTTTTCCGGCCTGTTCATCGGCCCGACCTCTCAGGCACCGCGCGTCGATGAGGCGCGCAACGACTCGCTCTACGAGATGGAAATCGCCTTCGCGCAAATGCCTTCGCCCGGCGAAGAAGTCGCGCCGTGGGTCATCGACCGTCTGCTGCGCAACCTGTTGATCGACGTCACGGGCAACACCCATCGAGCCGAATTCTGCATCGACAAACTGTATTCGCCGGATGGCGCGACCGGGCGTCTGGGCTTGCTGGAGCTGCGCGCCTTCGAGATGCCGCCCCACGCACGCATGAGCCTTGCCCAGCAATTGCTGCTGCGGGCGCTGGTCGCACGTTTTTGGCGTGAACCCTACGCACCGGCCAAACTGGCGCGTTGGGGCACACAGTTGCACGACCGCTTCATGCTCCCGCACTTCATCGAGCAGGATTTCGCCGACGTGGTCGCCGACCTCAACTCGGCGGGTTATCCGGTGCAGGCCGACTGGTTTGCCGCGCATCTGGAGTTCCGCTTCCCCAAAGTGGGCGATTACGCCGTCAATGGTATCGAACTGGAACTGCGTCAGGCGCTGGAGCCTTGGCACGTGCTGGGTGAAGAAGGCTCGGCCGGTGGCGCGGTGCGCTATGTCGATTCGTCGCTGGAACGCCTGCAGGTGCATCTGACCGGGCTGCCGCCGCAGCGTTATTTGCTGACCTGCAATGGCATCCCGGTGCCGCTGCAAGCCACCGGTCGGGTCGGCGAGTTTGTCGCCGGCGTACGTTATCGTGCCTGGCAACCGGCCAACTGCCTGCAACCGACCATCGGTGTGCATGCACCGCTGGTATTTGATCTGCTCGACACCTGGATGCACCGCTCGCTGGGCGGCTGCGAGTATCATGTCGCCCACCCGGGCGGTCGTAACTACGAAACCTTGCCGGTCAACGCCAACGAAGCGGAAAGCCGTCGCCTGTCACGTTTCTTCCGCATCGGTCACACGCCCGGCAAACTGACCGTCCCGTCGCTCAACATTAATGACGAGCTGCCGATGACGCTGGATATGCGTCTGCATTAAAAACAGTGGCTCTGTGCGTCAGATGCACACGGACGTGACATCTGACTGCACTACTCTGAAGTCCTTACGTTGCCTGCCGAGCCTTCCATGCCCGACCTGCTTGACCAATACCCGCTGTCCGAGGGTACTTACCACGAAATGCTCGATGCCGACGGCGCTGTTCGCCCGCACTGGCGTCGCCTGTACGAACACCTGCGGCGCAGCACATCGGCGCAACTGATTCAGCGCCAGGACTTGCTGACCCGCCAGATTCAGGAAAACGGCGTCACCTACAACGTTTATGCCGACCCCAAGGGCGCTGATCGCCCATGGGAACTGGACCTGTTGCCGCACATTATTGCGGCGGATGAGTGGCAGCATGTGGCGGCAGGGATTGCCCAGCGTGCACGACTGCTCAACGCCGTGCTCGCCGACCTTTACGGCCCGCAGACGCTGATCGCCAATGGCTTGCTGCCTGCCGAGCTGGTATTTGGTCACAACAATTTCCTGTGGCCGTGCCAGGGCGTCAAACCGCCTGAGGGCACCTTCCTGCATATGTACGCCGTGGACCTGGCGCGCACGCCGGACGGGCGTTGGTGGGTGACTGCCGACCGCACTCAGGCACCCTCGGGTGCCGGTTATGCGCTGGAAAATCGCCAGAGCGTCGCGCGCGCCTTGCCGGAAACCTACCGCGACCTGCAAGTGCGGCATCTGTCGGGCTTTTTCGACACCCTGCAGCAGACCCTGGCCCGTCAGGCGCCGACCAGCAGCGAAGCGCCTCTGGTGGTGTTGTTGACGCCGGGACGTTTCAACGAGAGTTATTTCGAGCATCTGTACCTCGCTCGGCAGTTGGGTTATCCGCTGGTCGAAGGCGGCGATCTGACCGTGCGTGATGCCACTGTCTACCTGAAAACTCTCAGCGGCCTGCGCCGGGTTCACGCGATCATGCGCCGTCTGGACGATGACTTCTGCGATCCTCTTGAACTGCGTACCGATTCTGCGCTGGGCGTGCCGGGGCTGCTGGAAGCCGTGCGCCAGGGCAACGTGCTGGTCGCCAACGCCTTGGGCAGCGGTGTTCTCGAATCGCCTGGCCTGCTGGGCTTTTTACCGAAAATCAGCCAGTACCTGTTCGGCGAAGAGCTGATCCTGCCGTCCGTTGCGACCTGGTGGTGCGGAGAACCGACCGTGCTGGCGCAAGCGCTGGAGAAACTGCCTGATCTGCTGATCAAGCCGGCATTTCCCTCGCAGCATTTCGCCCCGGTGTTCGGCCGCGACCTGAACGAAGAACAGCGCAACGCACTGGCTCAGCGCATGCAGTCGCGGCCCTACGCCTATGTCGCCCAAGAGCTGGCGCAGTTGTCTCACGCGCCGGTACTGCAAGCCGATGGCACCGGCTTGCAACCCCGTGCCATTGGCATGCGCGTTTATGCGGTGGCCAGCCTTGATGGCTATCGCGTGTTGCCCGGCGGCTTGACCCGCGTTGCCGCTGAAGCCGATGCCGACGTGGTGTCGATGCAGCGCGGTGGGGCGAGCAAAGACACCTGGGTGCTGGGCGAGCGCTCGCATTTGGGCGAGCCCTGGAAAGGCCAGCGCGCGCTGGGTGTCTACGACCTGATCCGCCGAGACCCTTACCTGCCATCACGCGTGGTGGAGAACCTGTTCTGGTTCGGGCGCTATTGCGAGCGCTGCGACGACAGTGCCCGTCTGCTGCGCATCATGCTGACGCGCTATGTCGATGATGACGATCCGCTGGCGTTGCAGGCAGCCGTGGCACTGGCGGAAAGCCTGGGCATGCTGCCCGAAGCCGAGGAAGACGAGGAGTTGAAGGATCGCCTGCTCGTGGCCCTGTTGGGTGACGAGTGGCCGTTCAGCCTGCGCGCCAACTTGCAGCGTCTGCAGTGGGCCGCCTCGCAAGTGCGTGGCAAGCTCTCAAGGGAAAACTGGCAGGCGCTGGTCGAATTGCAGCGTGAAGCGTTAAGCCTGGAAACCGAAGAGCCGGATTTTGGCCAATTGCTGGATTTTCTCAACCGTCTGGTGATGTCGCTGGCGGCACTGTCCGGTTTTGCGCTGGACGACATGACCCGCGACGAAGGCTGGAGCTTTTTGATGATCGGACGGCGTATCGAGCGTCTGAAGTTTCTCAGCACCAGCCTGGCGGCGTTTCTGCGCGGCTCGGTGGCGTCTGAGCAGGCCGGGCTGGAATGGCTGCTGGAGCTGGGCAACAGCAGCATCACCTATCGCTCGCGTTACATGGCCGTGCCGCACCTGATTCCGGTGCTGGACCTGCTGTTGCTTGATGAGCAAAACCCGCATGCGGTGTTGTTCCAGCTCAAGCTGGTGCAACGCTCGCTGCGCCGTCTGAACGACGAGTTCGATGCGCCCCGCGATAACAGCCTGGCGGTGCTGGCTCAGCGTCTGGCCGCATTCGATCTGGGCAGTCTGGAAAACCCGCTGTTTGGTCAGAGCAGCATCGACGCGGTGCTCGACGGCCTGGCTGATCTGCTGCACAGCATCGGCGACAGCAGCGGGCAGGCGTCAGATCGTATGGCGCTGCGCCATTTTGCCCACGTCGATGACGTCAGCCAACGCACGGTATCTGTCTGATGAGCGCCTTCTACCAGATTTTTCACGACACGCATTACAAGTACGACACCCCGGTGTCGCTGGCTCAGCAGCTGGCGCACCTGTGGCCGCGCAGCAGTCCCTGGCAGCGTTGTACCGAGCAGGCACTGGAGATTTTCCCGGCGCCCACCACGCGGCGTGATGAGCTGGATGTGTTCGGCAACCCGCTGACCCGACTGGCGTTCGAGCGCCCGCACGACGAGTTGCAGGTCAACGCCCGGCTACGTATCGAGGTGCTGGAGCGGCCGTTGCTGGATTTCAACCTGTCGCCGGAGTGGGAAGTCACTCGCAATGCGCTGACTTACAGCGCCAAGCCGATGACCGAGGACATTCTTGAAGCCTGCCGCTATCGCTTCGAATCACCCTATGTGCACTTGAAGCGCTCGTTCGTCGAGTTCTCCCAGGATTGCTTTCCCGCAGGGCGTCCTTTGTTGCTGGGCGTGCAGGCCTTGATGGAGAAGATTTTCGACGAGTTTACCTTCGATGAGGAGGCGACTCAGGTCGCTACACCGTTGGTCGAGGTGCTGGAGAGTCGCCGGGGTGTGTGTCAGGACTTCGCCCACCTGATGCTGGCGTGCCTGCGTTCTCGTGGCTTGGCGGCGCGCTACGTGAGTGGCTACCTGCTGACTCAGCCACCCCCCGGCCAGCCACGACTGATCGGCGCTGATGCATCGCATGCCTGGGTCTCGGTATTCTGCCCGGCGTCAGGTTGGGTCGATTTTGACCCCACCAACAATGTTCAGCCTGCGCTGGAACACATCAACCTGGCCTGGGGCCGTGACTTCTCCGACGTGTCGCCGTTGCGCGGCGTGATTCTGGGGGGGGGCTCGCATGATCCCGACGTTCGGGTGACGGTCATGCCTGTCAGCGCTTAATTACTGGCCCTCGCTAATCGTTCTTCAAAAGGGCGCTTTATCGCAAGCGCCCCTGGGACCATTTGACTCACGTCCTTGGAACCCTCGCCCTGATCGGGCACTCTCTTGTTGCGTCCGTTTTTTTACGTTAATCAAATTCCTGCCCCGGAGATTCAAATGATTCGCAAGCTTGTAGCGATTTCGCTGTTGTCGTTGGCCAGTGGTCAGTTGTTGGCTGCCGAATGCTCGGCTACAGTCGATTCTACCGATCAGATGATGTACGACACCAAGGCCATCCAGATCGACAAGAGCTGCAAGGAATTCACCCTCAACCTGACCCATTCCGGCAGCCTGCCGAAGAACGTCATGGGGCATAACTGGGTGTTGAGCAAAAAAGCCGACGCCAGCGCGATCACCACTGACGGCATGTCGGTCGGCATCGACAAAGACTATGTGAAACCGGACGACACCCGCGTCATCGCCCACACCAAAATCATCGGTGCCGGTGAAAACGACTCGGTAACGTTTGACGTATCGAAGCTTGATCCGGCGGAGGATTACCAATTCTTCTGCACATTCCCGGGGCACATCAGCATGATGAAAGGCGCCGTGACCCTCAAGTAACGGCCTCAAGTAACGGCTGGCCCTTGAGCAGCGCGAGGAGCGCGCACGATAGTTGAGATTGGCGTTCCTCACTCCAGCGTTGGAATGCCTTGGGTGACGCTCTGCGTTACAGATCTGTGCCGCGCCGCACATTCAGAAGCTGATGCGCAGCGTCCAGAAAGGCGTACCCACGCGGAGCATGGGCACGATAGTGTTGCTGCTCTCTCGTTGCGCACGCACCCACCCACTCACGGCGCGTACGGCAATTCGCGTTTGTGCTGGGTCTTGGCGTAGGTTTCGCAAATGATCCGAAACGCTTCTTCACGTACCGGCTCGCCGTGCAGGAAGGCGTCGATCTCGGCGTAGGTCACGCCGTGCGAAGCTTCGTCCGGTTTGCCGGGGGAGAGGTCTTCGAGGTCGGCCGTCGGTACTTTTTCCACCAGTGATTCCGGCGCGCCGAAATGGCGGGCGATGGCGCGTACCTGGTTTTTCACCAGGCCGCTCAGCGGTGCCAGGTCGCAGGCACCGTCACCGAACTTGGTGAAAAAGCCCATGACCGCCTCGGCGGCGTGGTCAGTGCCGATCACCAGCCCTTGATAGGCCCCGGCGACGGTGTACTGCGCAACCATACGCATGCGCGCCTTGGTGTTGCCGAGTACGAAATCCACCGAGCTGGCCGGGAGCCCGTCAAACGCCTTCACTTCCGCGGCCAGCGCCTTGACGCTAGAGCCGATATTGATGGTATGGCGCTCGTCCGGCTCGATGAAGTCCACCGACGCCTGAGCTTCGTGCTCGTCGGCCTGCACCACGTAAGGCAGGCGTACCGCGATAAAACGGTAGCGGGTATCACCGGTGCTTTCGCGCAATTCCTTGACGGCGCGCTGGGCGAGCAGGCCGGCGGTCAACGAGTCGACGCCGCCGCTGATGCCCAGCACCAGCGTTTTCAACCGAGCGTTCTGCAGGCAATCCTTGATAAAGCCGACGCGGCGGGCGACTTCTGCCTGTAACGCGTTCTGGTCCGCAAAGGGTGGCTGGACCTTGAGCTGTTCAGCAATCTGGCGCTGTACGGCGTGCATGATTCACTCCTCGTAAGTAGGACATTTCAAGCGGGTTTTGCGGGGCTCGGCAAATCAGGCACCTTGAACACATGCCGCAGGTAGGCGACAAAGTTCGGGTCCTTGCATTGCGTCTTGCCGGGCTCATCGGAAATTTTTGCCACCGCCTGACCGGCGCAAGCGGTCATCTTCAACACCATGTTCATGGGGGCGATGCCGGGTATGTCGGCGGTCAGGTTGGTGCCGATGCCGAAGCTGACATTGATGCGTCCGCGTAACGCCCGAAAAATATCGAGTGCCTTGGGCAGGTTCAGCCCATCGGAGAACACCAGCGTCTTGCTCATCGGGTCGATACCCAGTTTCTGGTAGTGCGAGATGCATTTTTCGGCCCACTTCACCGGGTCGCCCGAATCATGGCGTAAACCGTCGAACAGCTTGGCGAAGTACAGATCGAAGTCGTTCAGGAAGGCATCGGTGGTGATGCAGTCAGTCAGCGCAATACCCAACAGACCGCGGTACTCGCGAACCCAGCAATCAAGCGCGGCGATCTGACTGTCGATCAGGCGCGGCCCCAGTTGCTGGTGAGCCATGATCCATTCGTGGGCCATCGTGCCGAGCGGCTTGAGGTCAAGCTGGCGCGCCAGGTGAACGTTGCTGGTGCCGACCAGTTGCCCCGGAAAGTCCAGCTTGAGCACGTTGAGAACTTCTTCCTGCACACGGTAGGAAAACCGTCTGCGCGTGCCGAAGTCTGCGACTTTCAGCTCGGCCAGTTCATCTGGCGTGGCGTTGACGGTCAGCCATTCGAACTTGTCGTACAGGCGATCCCGCGCCTGGCTGAGCAGGGTGTCCGGGTAGCGATGCCGATTGCGCACCTCGCTGACGATCGCCAGCAACGGCACTTCAAAGAGGATGACGTGGAGCCACGGGCCGTGCAGGCGAATGCACAGTTCATCGTTCTCGATGCTGGTTTTTACGTAGCGGGTATTGAAACGGAACAGGCCCAGAAACCTCAGAAAATCCGGTTTCATGAAGGTGATGCGTTCCAGAAAGACCAGATGTTCAGAGCTCAGGGACAGCTCGCACAGCAGCTCGATCTGGTGCTGGATTTCGCCCAGGTAGGGACGCAGGTCTTCACCGTTGCGGCAGCGGAACTCCCATTCAACGTCGACGTTGGGGTAGTTGTGCAGCACCGCCTGCATCATGGTCAATTTGTAGAAATCGGTATCGAGCAGGCTTTGCACGATGCGATTTGAAAAGGCGCTCTCGCTCATTGAATCGGGCTCTCCAGAGCAGCCGGATAATGTCGGACCCGCGACTTCCTGTCTGTCACCACGGAAAGCTCACGGCCGGATGGGTAGGCATTGTCGCCCTTAACGGGCCGGTTGATCCAACTGTTCCAGCATCCACTGCAGAAAAACCCTGATTTTGGGTACGTCGGCAGTATGTTCCGGGTAGGACAGGTAGTAGGCGCTGTTAGTGCTGGGCAATGCGTAATCCCATGCAATCACCAGCTTGCCCTCGGCCAGTTCTTCCTCGACCAGAAAGCGTGGCAGCAACGCGACACCGCAACCGACCTGTGCGGCCCGAATACACATGTAGAAGGTTTCGAAGCGCGGCCCGTGATAACTGTGATCGGTGTGGTAACCCTGGCTTTCAAACCACTCGTGCCAGGCTTGCGGGCGAAAGGCGTTCTGCAATAGCACCAGTTCGCTCAGCTGGGTCGGGTCCGTGAAGGGCTCGGCTGGCAGGCTGTCGGGCGAGCACACCGGCACCAGTTCTTCGCCGAACAGCTTGACGCTTTCGGCGCCGGGTATCGCGGCCTGGCCGAAGTAGAACGACACGTCGCAACGGCCCTTGAGCAGGTCGTCGGACTCCTGTTCATTGATCAGGTCCAGATGAATGTGCGGGTGTCGCAACCGCCAGCCTTTCAGGCGCGGCACCAGCCAGCGGGCACCGAACGTCGACGGCGTGGAGACCCGCAGCACCTCGGTCTCGCCGCCATAGGAGCGCAGAAAGTGCGTGGACATCTCGATCTGAGTGAGGATCTTGCGCACTTCCGCCAGATACAGCGCGCCGGCGGGCGTCAGTTGCAAGCGCCGACGCACGCGCTGAAACAGCAAGTGCTGGACCAGTTCTTCAAGCTGCGCGACCTGTTTGCTGACGGCGCTCTGGGTCAGGTTCAACTCTTCTGCGGCGCGCGTGAAGCTCAAGTGCCGGGTCACTGCCTCAAAGCATTGCAATGCGGCGATCGAAGGCAGATGACGTTTGTTCAGCATGATGACTTCTCTTTTTACGGCGCGAGCGTGCGTGAGCAACATGAATAATCGGAATGATATCTCGCTTGAATGTCGTTTGTCGGCCACGCGTCTGCCGTTTATTAATGCCTGAGATAGCTGCGTTCATGTGTTCTTTGGCAAATCCGCTAGCCTCAAATGGTGCGTCTCGTAGCGTTCGCGCACCGGGCGTGTGCAATTCGGTGACGTGTGTTGTTACAGGCGGGTTGCCCATTGTCGAATGTGTGGGTTGCTACCTGGCTCGGTTTGGGTTGCTCTTTTTCACGGTCAGGTTGCACCTTGTGTGTTTCAGCGGGTTGCACGCCTCTGCGCGTGGTAAACAGGTCGTTGAATGGAAAGAAAAACACGCCATTCACGATAATGAAAAAGTGATGGCACGCGCCTTGCTCTAAGCAACACGTAGTTCTGAAGCTGATTTCGAGCAATCACGTAATTGCAGTGCCCATTAAAAAAATATCCTCAGGAGCACCACTCATGTCGCATACGTTTTACAGGAAAGGCTTTCTGGCAATCGCAGTGGCAACTGCATTGAGCGTGTCTTCGTTTGCACAGGCTGACGTGAAAATCGGCGTCGCAGGTCCCATGACCGGCGCCAACGCATCGTTTGGTCAGCAATACATGAAGGGTGCGCAGGCTGCCGCCGATGCAATCAACAAGGCGGGTGGTGTGAACGGGGAAAAAATCGTGCTGACGGCGTACGACGACGCCTGCGAACCGAAACAAGCCGTTGCCGTCGCCAATAAGGCGGCTTCGGACAAAGTGGCTGGGGTGGTCGGTCACTTCTGCTCATCTTCGACCATTCCAGCGTCGGAAGTGTATGACGAGGCGGGTATCATCGCGATTACCCCTGGCTCCACCAACCCGACTGTCACAGAGCGCGGTTTGGGCGCGATGTTCCGCATGTGTGGTCGTGATGACCAGCAAGGTATCGTGGCTGGCGACTACATCGTTGACGTACTCAAGGGCAAGAAAATCGCGGTCCTCAACGACAAGGACACGTATGGCAAAGGCCTCGCTGACGCTACCGCCAAGCAACTGACCGCGCGTGGCGTGAAGCCAGTGCTCGAAGAAGGCCTGACACGTGGCGAAAAAGACTTCAGTGCGCTGGTCACGAAAATTCGTTCGGTAGGTGCTGACGTCGTTTATTTCGGCGGCCTGCACCCGGAAGCCGGTCCACTGGTTCGTCAGATGCGCGAGCAGGGCCTCAAGGACGTCAAGTTCATGTCCGATGATGGCATCGTCACTGACGAACTGGTCACCACCGCTGGCGGTCCGCAATACGTAGACGGCGTGTACATGACCTTCGGCGCAGACCCGCGCGTATTGCCGGAAAGCAAAGCGGTTGTGGACGAGTTCCGCAAATCCGGTTACGAGCCTGAAGGCTACACGCTGTACGCCTACGCTTCCGTACAGGCCCTTGCTGCCGGCTTCAATGGCGCCAAATCCAACAAGGGCGAAGAGGCTGCCAAGTGGCTCAAGGCCAACTCCGTCAAGACCGTTATGGGTGATAAAGCCTGGGATGCCAAGGGCGACCTGAAAGTCTCCGACTATGTGGTTTACCAGTGGGACGCCACCGGCAAATACAAGCAACTCGAAAAACAGAAGTGAGATAAACCTCGTGTCAGTTCTGCCCGGCAGAGGCTGACCGGGTGATGGGCTCGCCCATGAGCGAGCCTGCATCTCTTTTGTGTTTTCGGACCTGCCGATCGCGCCTCACGAGGGGGCGATCAGTGGGGGGCTGAGCTGCCTTTCAGTGTGTGAGCGTGCGTGATGGATGGAATCTTCCTGCAACAAATGGTCAACGGACTCACCCTCGGGTCTGTTTATGGCCTTATCGCCATCGGCTACACGATGGTCTACGGCATCATCGGCATGATCAACTTCGCCCACGGCGATGTGTACATGATTTCCGCCTACCTGGCCGCTATCGGCCTCGCGGTTTTGTCTTTCTTTGGGCTGGAATCCTTTCCATTCCTGATTCTCGGCACGCTGGTATTCACCATCGTGGTCACCGGCGTCTACGGGTTTGTCATCGAGCGGGTGGCCTACAAGCCACTGCGTAACTCGACCCGCCTGGCACCGCTGATCAGCGCCATCGGTATTTCCCTGATTCTGCAGAACTACGCGCAGATCAGTCAGGGCGCTCGCCAGCAAGGCGTGCCGACATTGCTTGAAGGCGCCTGGCGCTTCGAGATCGGCAGCGGCTTTGTGCAGATCACCTACACCAAGATCTTCATCCTGATTGCCGCGTTCGTCGGCATGGGCGTACTGACCTACATCATCAAGTACACCAAGCTGGGCCGCATGTGCCGCGCCACGCAGCAGGACCGCAAGATGGCGTCAATCCTCGGCATCAACACCGACCGTGTCATCTCCTACGTGTTCATCATTGGTGCTGCCATGGCTGCACTGGCCGGTGTGCTGATCACCATGAATTACGGCACCTTCGATTTCTATGCGGGCTTCATCATCGGCATCAAGGCCTTCACGGCTGCGGTACTCGGCGGCATTGGTTCGCTACCGGGCGCCATGCTGGGCGGTTTGATCCTCGGAGTTGCCGAGTCGCAGTTCTCCGGTTTGATCAACTCCGATTACAAAGACGTGTTCAGTTTCGGCCTGTTGGTATTGATCCTGATTTTCCGTCCCCAAGGCCTGCTGGGTCGCCCACTCGTGGCGAAGGTATAAGTATGTCCGTTACTGCTGCTGGTCCTGTCACCAAACCTGTTGAAATCAAAAAAAGCCTGATCGATGCCGTCGTCGCCGGGCTGCTGGCGCTGATCGTATTTGGCCCGATTGTCGGCATCGTGCTCGACGGTTACAGCTTCAATCTGCAACCGGCCCGCGTCGCGTGGCTGGTGGCCGTGGTCATGGTCGGGCGTTTTGTGATCAGTCTGTTCCTGCAGACGCCCAGGGGCATACGCATGTCCCAGAGCTTTGAAAGCTCGGATTCTGGCGTGCATGTGCTCAAGCCCGATCACAAATCCAGCCTGTACTGGATCATTCCGCTGCTGATCGTGGTTGCCATCGTGTTCCCGATCTTCGCCAACAAGTACATCCTGACCGTGGTCATTCTCGGGCTGATCTACGTACTGCTGGGGCTGGGCCTGAACATCGTGGTCGGTCTGGCCGGTCTGCTCGATCTGGGCTACGTCGCGTTCTACGCCATCGGTGCTTATGGCCTGGCGCTCGGCTATCAGTATCTGGGCCTGGGTTTCTGGTCGGCGTTGCCGCTGGCAGCGATCGCGGCGGCGCTTGCCGGGTGCATTCTCGGCTTTCCGGTGTTGCGCATGCATGGCGATTACCTGGCCATCGTGACACTGGGGTTCGGCGAAATCATCCGTCTGGTGCTGAACAACTGGCTGTCGTTCACGGGCGGCCCGAATGGTGTGCCGGTGCCGTCGCCGACCTTTTTCGGCCTGGAATTCGGGCGTCGCGCCAAAGACGGCGGTGTCCCCATTCATGAATATTTCGGCTTCGATTACAACCCGGACCTGAAATTCATCTTCATCTATACCGTGCTGTTTCTGGTGGTGCTGGCGGTGCTGTTCATCAAGCATCGCCTGACCCGCATGCCGATCGGTCGTGCCTGGGAAGCCTTGCGTGAAGACGAGATTGCCTGCCGTTCGATGGGCCTCAATCACGTACTGGTCAAGCTCTCGGCGTTCACCATAGGTGCTTCGACAGCGGGGCTTGCGGGCGTGTTTTTCGCCAGCTACCAAGGCTTCGTCAACCCGACGTCGTTCACCTTCTTCGAGTCGGCGCTGATTCTGGCCATCGTCGTGCTGGGCGGTATGGGTTCGACCATCGGTGTGGTGATTGCTGCGTTCGTGCTCACCGTTGCGCCTGAACTGCTGCGCAGCTTCTCCGAGTACCGCGTGTTGCTGTTCGGCATTCTGATGGTGCTGATGATGATCTGGCGGCCGCGCGGCCTGATCCGCATCAGCCGCACCGGGGTGAAACCACGCAAGGGTGCGCTGGTGACAGAAGGAGGTGCGCGATGAGCAATGAAGTGATTCTTTCTGTCGAGCACCTGATGATGCACTTTGGCGGCATCAAGGCCCTCAGCGACGTCAGCCTCAAGGTGCGTCGCAACTCGATTTTTGCCCTGATCGGTCCCAACGGTGCGGGCAAGACCACGGTTTTCAACTGCCTGACCGGTTTCTACAAGGCCACTGGCGGGCGCATCGAGCTGCACACCCGCGGCAAGACCACCAATGTGATCCGGCTGCTGGGCGAGCCGTTCAAGGCGACTGACTTTGTCTCGCCGAAAAGCTTTTTCAGCCGGGTGTACTACAAGATGTTCGGCGGCACCCATCTGGTCAACCGGGCAGGGCTGGCGCGCACCTTCCAGAACATTCGCCTGTTCAAGGAAATGTCTGTGGTCGAGAACCTGCTGGTTGCCCAGCACATGTGGGTCAACCGCAGCCTGATCAGCGGGATCCTCAACACCAAAGGCTATCGCAAGGCCGAAGAGGACGCGCTCAATACGGCGTTCTACTGGCTGGAAGTGGTCGATCTGGTGGATTGCGCCAACCGTCTGGCGGGCGAGCTGTCCTACGGCCAGCAACGCCGTCTGGAGATCGCCCGTGCCATGTGCACGCGTCCGCAGGTGATCTGCCTGGACGAGCCGGCTGCCGGTCTCAACCCGCAGGAAACCGAGGCGCTGAGCGGCATGATCCGCCTGCTGCGCGATGAACACGACATGACCATTGTGCTGATCGAGCACGACATGGGCATGGTCATGGGGATTTCCGACGATATTGTGGTGCTCGACCACGGCAACGTGATTGCCATGGGCGGGCCGGAACAGATCCGCAACGATCCGAAAGTGATCGCTGCGTACCTGGGCGCTGATGAAGAGGAGCTGGTATGAGCAAGCCGATCCTCGAACTGAAAGAGATCGATGTGTTTTACGGGCCGATTCAGGCCCTCAAGAAGGTCTCGCTGCACATTAATGAAGGCGAAACGGTGAGCCTGATCGGCTCCAACGGCGCGGGCAAGTCCACGCTGCTGATGTCGATCTTCGGTCAGCCGCGTGCCGCCAGCGGGCAGATCATCTATCAGGGCACGGACATCACCCAGAAGTCCTCGCACTACATTGCGTCCAATGGCATTGCGCAGTCGCCGGAAGGGCGGCGGGTGTTCCCCGACATGTCAGTCGAGGAAAACCTGATGATGGGCACCATCCCGATTGGCGACAAGCATTCGGCTGAAGACATGCAGCGCATGTTCGAGCTGTTCCCGCGCCTCAAGGAGCGCCGCAACCAGCGCGCCATGACCATGTCCGGCGGCGAGCAGCAAATGCTCGCCATTGCCCGTGCGCTGATGAGCCGGCCCAAGTTGCTGCTGCTCGACGAACCGAGCCTGGGGCTGGCGCCGATCATCGTCAAACAGATCTTCTCGACCCTGCGCGAGCTGGCGGCCACCGGCATGACCATCTTTCTGGTCGAGCAGAACGCCAACCATGCGCTCAAGCTGTCGGATCGCGCCTATGTGATGGTCAACGGTGAGATTCGCTTGTCAGGTACGGGCAAGGAATTGCTTGTAAATGAAGAGGTCAGGAACGCTTATCTGGGCGGTCACTGAGTTCGTCAAAGACCTGTCGTATTCAACCCGCGCCCCGGATGCTCAAACATCCGGAGCGCGTTTCTTTGCAATTGTGGAAAACATTTTTGGTGACCCTCCTGCATGCGACATAAAACCGCTGCAAATGGTTGTTTTGTCACCGTTTTGACTTGTTCAGGTTTACTGTGGAACTGGCTGTTAATAACTTGGGAGTATTTACCTGCAGCCCTTTATGCATAAGGGCTGTAGCGCGCTGGTTAAATTTCGTACAAAGGTTTTCGGCTAACTTTCGAAGGGGTTTGTCAACCGTTTTGCAACTGGTCGTTCATACAGCTTTTACAGTTGCATAGCCTGTGGATAAGTCTGTGAACAAGCGTTGGAAATAGTGATCCAGCCGTTGCTGCATCTGGGCTACAGGCCATCACGGTTTTCTGACGCTCCTCATTCCCTTTGTGGTGTCGGGCAAAGTCAAGGGAAAAACTTCACCCCAATCGCTGGAAGCCCCGAACGACGGGACTTTCAGCGTAACCGACTTGCCCCCAGAGATTGTGTGTCTGACTGTGGATAAGGTGGGCAAAAGTACCTGCAAGCCCCGGAATACATGGCGTTGCTCAAGCTGGTTGTTTTTTGTACAAAAGTGCCGGGTTGTTGCATCGTGGCCCCGCTGACGGGCATTCTGCTGCCCTGCCGCTAACTTATTAACAGGCTGCGCTTTTTTCGCGCCATGTCAGGAGATTGAAATGACTTCCACCGTATTCATCACGGGCGCTACTTCCGGTTTCGGTGAGGCCTGCGCCCGCCGTTTTGCTGATGCGGGCTGGTCGCTGGTATTGACCGGTCGCCGTAAAGACCGTCTGGATGCCTTGAGTGCCGAGCTGTCGAAGCAGACCAAAGTCCACACGCTGGTGCTGGATGTGCGTGACCGCACGGCGATGGAGAGCGCCCTCGGCGATTTGCCTGAGGCGTTTGCCAGCATTCGTGGGCTGATCAACAACGCGGGTCTGGCGCTGGGCATCGACCCTGCGCCCAAGTGCGATCTGGATGACTGGGACACCATGATCGACACCAACGTGAAGGGCCTGGTGTACACCACTCGCCTGTTGCTGCCACGCCTGATCGCGCACGGTCGCGGGGCGAGCATCGTCAACCTGGGGTCGGTGGCCGGTAACTACCCGTATCCGGGCGGCAACGTCTACGGCGGCACCAAGGCATTCGTCGGCCAGTTCTCGCTGAACCTGCGCAACGACCTGATCGGCACGGGTGTACGAGTCACCAACCTGGAGCCAGGGTTGTGCGAGAGCGAGTTTTCGCTGGTGCGTTTCGGCGGCGATCAAGCCAAGTATGACGCCACCTACGCAGGTGCCGAGCCGATCCAGCCACAGGACATCGCCGACACCATTTTCTGGATCATGAACACGCCAGCGCACGTCAACATCAACAGTCTGGAGCTGATGCCCGTCAGCCAGACCTGGGCTGGCTTTGCAATTGATCGCAATCGCGGCTGACCGTCCTGCTGATCGAGCGTTACAGCTCGATCAGCCCTCTCCTGGCACCGGCGGCGGGAAGGCGGTGACGAAGCGGTTCTCGGCAAAATCAGCCAGACCGATGTAACACGTTGCCAGATGGTAAGGCGTGGTCGAAGGCATGTCGCTGCGACTGACCGTACCGTCGGGCTCCACGCACTCGTTCCAGCCTTTGGCATGCAGAAAGCGCCGCTCAAAAGCCTGCAACTGCTTCAGTAGCCCGGCCTCACTGTCAGGCCGTAGCGCCATTGCCCGCAAATACTCCGCCTGGGCCCAGATACGCTGGGTAGCGTCGCGCACCGTGCCGTCCAGCGTCAGCATGGCCGTAACCGCGCCGCTCTGTGCATCAACGCCTTGTGCCTGGGCGTACGCGAATGCGCGGGTCATGGAGTGGTGTAGTTCGCGACCGTGCAGGTCGGGCGAGGATTGCAGCAGGAAAAACCATTCGAACTGATGGCCCGGCTCGTACCAGTTATCCACAGCCCCCAGCGGTTTTTCCAGCATCACGCCGGTTGCCGTGTCGACAAAGCGGCGTTGCATGTGGATAACCAGCGCATCCATAGCCGCCTGAGTGGCCGGATCGGCGCGCACCGACAATGTTGCCAGAAAGGCTTCGGCCAGGTGCATCAGGGGGTTCTGCAACGGGCCGCTGCCCAGCGTCGACCAGTCTTCATCGAGTTGCGCTTCGTATAGCCCGTCATCGTCGGCAAAGCGTTCAGCTACTACGTTGAGCGCTGCGTTGAGCACTGACTCGGCGAGCGGGTCGCGCACTTTAGCCCAGTAATGCGCGCAGGCAAATATGATGAAGGCGTGAGTGTAGAGGTCCTTGCGGCGGTCCAGTGGCGTGCCCTGGGGATCAATGCTGTAGAACCAGCCGCCGTGCTCGGCATCATGGAAATGCTGTTGCAAAGAGCGGAACAGCGCGCCAGCCCGGGTTTGCGCATTCGGCACATCAGGGTTACCGATCAGGCTGGAAAACAGGAACAACTGCCGCGCACAGGCCATCGCCCGATAGCGCTGCGGCGGCAACGGCTGATCGTCGGCATCCAGTGCTTCATAAGGCAGCGCCAGTTGCGCATTCCAGCCCGGCCCCTGCCAGAGCGGCACGACGACTTGCAGGAAGTGCGCTTGCAAGGCAGCGAGTGCGGCGGTCAGTTCAGGGCTGGAGGCAGAGCTGGAAACATGAGGCATCGGCGGGCATCGCGGCAGTGTCGAAGTGCGCAGCATGTTATCAGGATTGCTGCGCCGATGAGTATTCAGGACGCTGCGCTTGCACTGCTCGTTACTTACGCTCCAGCGTGGCAATGCGGGTCGCGACGCTCTGCGTCGCAAGAGGACGCGGAGCGTCCAGAACGGCATGCGACGCAGAGCGTCGCACGATATTGAGATTATCGTTGCGCACGCTCCAGCGTTGGCACGAGAGTCAGTTATCAGCCCGCCAGCAACCACACGCCCGTCGCCGCCGAGGCTGCGCCAGCGATGCGCACCAGTGGCGCAGCCGCTTTTGGCAGTACGCGCACCACGGCATAACCCGCTGCATGCAGTGCTGCAGTCGCCGCCACGAAACCGGCTGCGTAAGCCCACGGGCTGGACATGTCAGGCAGCTCAAGACCGTGCGCCACGCCGTGGAACAACGCAAACACGGCTGTCGCCGCCATCGCCAGTGCCAGCGGAGGACGAACCGCCAGTGCCACCGCCAGGCCCAGCGCCAGTACCGAGGCGGCAATGCCGCTTTCCAGCGCAGGCAGGTTCAGGCCTTCAAAGCCCAGCAGGCCGCCGATCAGCATGGTGCCGACGAAAGTGCACGGCAGCGCCCAGCGCGCTGTGCCCTGTTGCTGTGCAGCCCACAAGCCGACCGCCAGCATCGCCAGCAAATGATCCAGCCCGCCGAGCGGGTGGCTGATACCGGCGATCAAGCCGTTATCGCCATGGCCGGGGTGAGCCAGCGCCAACGTAGGCACCAACAGCAGGGCGAGGGCGCCCAAGGCTTTTTTGTAGTTCATCGACGGGTTCCTTTTGGGTTGAATTCAGGCGGCCGTGGTCAGCAGGCCCTGGCGCTCGATAAAGGCAATGATCTGTTCCAGACCCTGGCCGGTTTTCTGGTTGCTGAAGACGAACGGCTTTTCGCCACGCATTTTGCGCGTGTCGCTGTCCATCATCTCCAGCGAAGCACCCACCAGCGGCGCCAGGTCGATCTTGTTGATCACCAGCAGGTCGGACTTGCAAATCCCGGGCCCGCCTTTACGCGGCAGCTTGTCGCCTGCCGACACATCGATCACGTAGATGGTCAGGTCTGACAGCTCGGGGCTGAAGGTCGCCGACAGGTTATCGCCACCGGATTCGACAATGATCATATCCAGCCCCTCGAAACGACGATTGAGCTGGTCAACGGCTTCAAGGTTGATCGAGGCATCTTCACGAATGGCTGTGTGCGGGCAGCCACCGGTTTCAACACCGATGATGCGCTCCGGTGCCAGTGCTTCGTTGCGCACCAGAAAGTCGGCGTCTTCGCGGGTGTAGATATCGTTGGTCACGACCGCCAGGTTGTAGCGTTCACGCAGGGCCAGACACAGGGCCAGGGTCAGGGCGGTCTTGCCGGATCCGACCGGGCCACCGATGCCGACGCGCAGAGGTTGGCTGTTCATTGAGTTCTCCATAAAGCTGATCAGGACCGGAATAACCGGCTGTATTGACGTTCGTGGGCCATGCTCGCCAACGCCAGGCCGAAGGCCGCGCTGCCAGCAGGGTGAGTGTCTTGTGCGCTGGCATTGACCTGCGCCTGCTGCAACAACGGCAACAGCTCGCTGGTCAGGCGCTGCGCGGCTTGCTGGCCCAGTGGCAGCGTCTTCATCAGCACAGCCAGCTGGTTTTCCAGCCAGCTCCACAGCCATGCGGCCAGTGCGTCCTGCGGGCTGATCCGCCATGTGCGAGCAGCCAGCGCCCAGCCAAGGGCCAGATGCGGCTCTGTGGTCTGTTCCAGAAAGCGCCGGGCGTCGCGGTCCAGTTCAGGCAGGCCGTTGAGCAACTGTTGCAGGGAGTAGCCCATCTGCCGGCTCTCCTGATGCAACTCGCGGGTCTCGCGGCTGGCGCGGTGTTGTTCGCTGACTTGCAGCAGCTGCCCCCAGTCGCCAACGGCTGCTGCTTCGCAGTGAGCCAACAACAAGGGGGCCTCGAAGCGGGCAAGGTTGAGCAATAACTGATCACCAATCCAGCGTCCGGCAGTCTGCGGGTCGATCACCATAGACTGCTCTACGGCCATTTCCAGCCCTTGCGAGTAGCTATAGCCACCAATCGGCAACTGCGGACTGGCCAGACGCAAGAGCGCCCAGGCGCTGTTCACTTGCGCACGCCGAACTGGTGCATGCGCGGTGGGTAGTTGAAGTCCTCTTCCCCTGCGCGTGAATGATGATGCCCGCCACCATAAGCACCATGTTCCGGCTGGAACGGAGCTTCGATGGCTTCGGTGGTCGCACCGAGTTGATCGAGCATGGCCTTGAGCACGTAATCGTCGAGCAGGCGCAGCCAGCCATCACCGACCTGCAGGGCAACATGGCGATTGCCCAGGTGATACGCGGCGCGCGTCAGCTCGAATGTACTGCTGCAGGTGACGTGCATGAGCTTCTCGGGGCGCGCGCAGACACGCACGATACGGCCGTCTTCAGCTTGCAGAAATTCACCATCGCGCAGCGGCGACTGACCGCGTTGCAGGAACAGTCCCACGTCTTCGTTTTCTGCACTGAAGCAGCGCAGACGACTTTTGCTGCGTGCTTCAAAATTCAAATGCAGCTCGGCGGCCCATTCGGCCTGAGGTTCGATTCGGTTGTGAATCACCAGCATCAGATAGCTTCCAGCCAATTGCGATGCTTCAGATCAGAGCAAGGGGCTTGCCAACAGTGCACGCTGTAGGAAATCGCCGATAAATATGAATGATTTTGATCGGGTGTGACCTGTTTATGCCTATTAGTGGTGCGGTGCTGAAAATATGCTTTGTTTTGGTGCGCGCACTGTCTTCAACTGACGCTCAATCGTGGGTACCAAGCCCCCGCCAATGTCGTGCACCTATAAAGATGAAGCGCAACTGCTGGGTGATCTTCGCTTGTGGCGTCAAGTGCGGTGCCAGCGAGGCGGGTGGCGGATCGATCAGTTCGGGAAGCATGGCGAAAACGCTTTTCACCACCAGGTCAGCGATTATCGACAGCGCGTCGGCATTCAGGTGTTGCCACTTGGGCATCTTCGCCAGGTCGGCGGTCAGGTCGGCGCTGATGCCTTCGCGCAGCGCGCCGAGCGCCTGACGCACCTTGAGCGAGCCGCCGTATTGTTCGCGGGCCAGAAACAGAAACTGCGAACGGTTGGCCGCCACACGTTCGAGAAATATTTTCACCGAGGCGCGAATCAGGCCGCCCATGGCGAATTCGTTATGGCGCACCAGGCGGATGGTCTCGCGAAAAGTCTGGCCAACCTCGATGACCAGCGCCAGACCCAACTGATCCATGTCCTCGAAATGGCGATAGAAACCGGTCGGTACGATGCCTGCCGTGCGCGCCACTTCACGCAGGCTGAGGCTGCCAAACCCGCGGCCACTCTCCATCAACTGGTGGGCGGCATCCAGCAAGGCTCGTCGGGTCTGTTGTTTCTGTTCGGCGCGGGGCAGCATGGTTCAACTGTTTCTTGGAATAGGCGCCAGCACTTTAGCAAATGCGCTTTGCCCGCGTCGAAAGGGTTTTCAGGCAAGCCCTCAGGTCAACGCGACAGCATCAGTACTGGCCTTTGGCTGGAATTCGTATTCAAATCAAACCCTCGGCGCGTTTGTCAGTCGAACATTCATGTCGTATTCAGCGCGCCAGGGTCGGGGCGCTGTTTTCTGGAGAGTCACGCATGACGCGCAGCCGCAAAATTTTCGCCTGGACGGGCACCACGCTTCTGTTGGTGCTCGCTGTACTGGTCATTGTGATCGTCACTTTCGACTGGAATCGCATCAAGCCCACCCTCAACGAGAAAGTCAGCGAGGCGCTGCAGCGTCCTTTCGCCATCAATGGCGATCTGGATGTGCGCTGGACTCGCGAGCCGGAGCTGGGCGGCTGGCGCGCCTGGGTGCCGTCGCCGCACTTCGTTGCAGATGACCTGACGCTGGGCAACCCGGACTGGTCGAAAACGCCGCAGATGGTCAACCTCAAGCACGTCGAGTTTCGACTCTCGCTGCTGCCGTTGCTGGTTCAGCAAGTGGTTATCCCGCGCATCGATCTGACCGGCCCGGAAGCGAAGCTGGAGCGTCTGGCTGATGGCCGTGCCAACTGGGTGTTCGATTTGCCCAAATCCGACCCGAATGCCGAGCCGTCCAAATGGGTGATCGATATCGGCGCGATCAAGTTCGACAAAGGGCTGGTCAGTTTCAATGACCAGACGTTGAATGCCAATCTGGATGTGGTGATCGACATGCTCGGCAAACCGATCCCGTTCAGCGAAATCGTGGGCAGCAAAGAGGCGCAAAAAGCGCAGGAAAAGGGCTCCGTGCCTCAGGATTACGCGTTTGGCCTGGCCGTCAAAGGCCAATACCACGGCCAGAAGCTGAGCGGCACCGGCAAAATCGGTGGCTTGCTGGCGCTGAAAGATGCCAGCCAGCCATTCCCGGTGCAGGCGGACGTCAAGATCGGCGACACTCACGCGGTGATCGCCGGCACCCTGACCGACCCCCAAAACCTCGGCGCGTTGGACCTGCGCCTGAAACTGTCCGGCGCAAGCCTGAGCAATCTGTACCCGCTGACTGGCGTGACCTTGCCGGACTCACCGGCTTACTCCACCGATGGACGCCTGGTGGCCAAACTGCACGATCCCGCAGGTGCCAACTTTCGTTACGAAGGCTTCAACGGCAAGATCGGCAACAGCGATATCCACGGCGACCTGGGCTACGTGGCCAGTCAGCCGCGGCCTAAGCTGAGTGGTGTGCTGGTTTCCAATCAACTGCTGTTCAGCGACCTCGCTCCGCTGATCGGTGCCGACTCCAATGCCGCGCAGAAAAAACGCGGCGGCGAGAGCAAGCAGCCTTCGGGCAAGGTCTTGCCGGTCGAGGAGTTTCAGACCGACCGCTGGCGCGCGATGGACGCCGACGTGGAATTCACCGGCAAACGCATCGTGCAGAGCCCTGATCTGCCGTTTACCGACCTCTATACCCACCTGATTCTCAACGACGGTCAGTTGAGCCTTGAGCCACTGCGCTTTGGCGTGGCAGGCGGCAAGCTGGACGCCGATATCCGCCTCGACGGCCGTAACAAGCCGTTGCAGGGCAGGGCGAAGCTGTCGGCGCGCAACTTCAAACTCAAGCAACTGTTCCCGACCTTTGAGCCGATGAAAACCAGTTTCGGTGAGTTGAACGGCGATGCCGACATCAGCGGCCGGGGCAATTCGATTGCGGCCTTGCTCGGCACTGCCAATGGCGAAATGAAGATGCTGGTCAACGATGGCGCGATCAGCCGCGGCCTGATGGAAATCGCCGGGCTCAACGTCGGCAACTACGTGGTGGGCAAGCTGTTTGGTGACAAGGACGTGAAGATCAACTGCGCGGCTTCCGACTTCGGCATCAAGGACGGGCTGGCGACCAGTCGCCTGTTCGTCTTCGACACTGAAAACGCCATTATTTACATCAGCGGCACGGCGAACATGAAGACCGAGCAACTGGACCTGCAGATCAACCCTGAATCCAAGGGCTTCCGTGTGTTCTCGCTGCGCTCGCCGCTGTACGTCAACGGCCCGTTTGCCAAACCCAACGCCGGCGTGCAGTCCGGACCGTTGCTGTTGCGCGGAGCCGGCATGGTCCTGCTTGGCGCAACCGTCGGCCCGGTGGCAGGGTTGCTGGCGCTGGTTGCCACGGGTGACAGCGAGCCGAACCAGTGCGGCCCGCTGCTCGAACAAATGCGCACCGGCAAGGCGCCGAAGACGGTGAAGTGATTGCACACTCAAGGATCATCGGTGCGATGCAGGTCTGTGACGCAGAGCGTCACGATCGGCATGCCAAGGGAGCCCAGGGAACGATAGTGGTGCGTCAATCACGCGTTCCAGTTGCCCACAAAAAAAGCCAGGACACAGGTCCTGGCTTTTCACTTGGCGCCGAGTGTTACAGGCCTTCGAGAATATCCGCCATGTCGTCGGCATGCTCCTCTTCCTGAGCAAGGATTTCTTCAAAGATGCGGCGGGTGGTCGGGTCGCTGTCGCCGATGTACTGAATGATCTCGCGATAGCTGTCGACCGCAATGCGCTCGGCGACCAGGTCTTCGTAGACCATTTCTTTGAGCGTGTTGCCTGCAACGTATTGCGCGTGAGAGTTCTTCGACAGCAGGTCCGGGTTGAATTCCGGCTCGCCGCCCAGTTGCACGATACGCTCGGCCAGCTTGTCGGCGTGCTCGGCCTCTTGGGTGGCGTGCTCCAGAAACTCTTCCGCAGCGACGCTGGCTTTCAGGCCGGACGCCATGTAGTAGTGGCGCTTGTAGCGCAGGACGCAAACCAGCTCGGTCGCCAGCGACTCATTGAGCAGGCGCAGTACCGTTTCACGATCAGCGCTGTAGCCTTCGGTGACAGCACCATTCTCAACGTTCTGGCGCGCACGCTGGCGCAGGGTGTTCACATCGGAAAGCTGTGATTGCGGTGCAGAAGTCATCATTTATCTCCAGGGTTCATCAGGTTTTGCTGTCCCGCTCTGTGTGATGCCCGGCAAGATCAGCAAAGGTTGTGAGTGCTGGAGGAGGGGAAAAGTTTTATCGGATTTTCGCCGGTTTGGAAGGTTGTGACTAAATGTAAAAATATAAGAAACGAGCGCGAAACGCTGCGGTCCCAACCATGAGACCCAAATAAATCGTGGAGATACACAATGCTCAAGTTCCTGGGAAGCACCGTCGGCATCATCTTTCTGATCGGCCTGGTCGTGGTTATTGCCCTGTTCAAGCTGGTTTTTTAAGCGTCAATCTGCTGGTGGGCCTGATACTGCGCTCTGGAGGGTTCTCTGGGGCGTGGTGTATTTTCTATCCTGGGGAATGTGCTGTGATTCGTCGGGTAATTTAGGCAAATCACCACCGTCTATCCTGCGCCCGGACCTGCTTGGGTGCGCGTCATTATCATCTTTCAAGCGCGTGGAATCACAAACTGCGTGAACCAGATCAATGCCATAAGCACCACGATCTGCGCTGTCCAGGGGATAAACAGCAGGTACTTCATGTTTTTAGGAAAGCTTCTGGATTCCTTTATATCCATGAGGCCTCATTTCTTGCCCAGGCCGGGAAAAATCAAAAACAGATACATCATTCCGCATCGCACCATTTTTCCAGGCATGCCTGCGTCGCCGTACGTGGATTTGTTGTCTGTGATGAGCTTGCAGTTGGGTAAGTGGGATTCGAAAATGTGCGTGTAGTTATGTGCTACGTAGGCTGACGCGAGAATAATGATGAGCATCGCGGCGTACAAGAAAAGCCCAATTAGGCCCGGCTCGATACTGGTCAAGTTCTGATCTCGCTCATGAAGACTGCTCCCTTGTGCGCTTTATGAAAGGGGGTGCCATGTATGCCTTTGGTCTTGTCGTTATCGAGTGCTAATTCTGACCCAGGGAAATACTAAGTGCCATCATTGCTGTAAATAAACAAAAATTTACGACTGTCGGGATTATCAAGATTTTTTTATAAAATGCTGGGAGTTTTTCAACCTCTTTGGCATCAATGACGCCTCTCCTGGCGCTTAGCTTTGGCACCATCAGTACTATTGAAATAACGCCGCCGCGCATGACTTTTCCGAGCAGTCCGCCACCTGACCATGCTTCTCTGATGGTCTGCACGGAGGAGCAGTTTGGTAGTTGCTCCTCTATAACTTCAACGTATTTGTGCGCAATGACGGCGGTGGCGATGAGATTGAGTATCAGCGGTACCATTATGAGCAGGCCGATCAGGCCTATCGGGATATTCGTCATGACCTGATCGACCTTGCCAAAATGGCGTATGAAGTTTTATTCAAAATAATATTTTCTATTCGGGCAGGTTTTTAAAATCCCAAAAAGTAAGCTGAAACCCTGAGTGCCATAAGGCAGAAAAACAAAAAGAACGTCACGATTGTCGGGATGAGTAAAGCTTTTTTGTAAAACCCCGAAAGGTTTTCGACTTCCTTAATGTCGATAAGTCCCCTTCTGGTGCTCAGGTTGGGGGCCATGAGTATTGTTGTGATAATGCCGCCGCGCATGATTTTTCCAATCAGACCACCTCCCGACCAGGCCTCTCTAATTGTCTGTACAGAAGAGCAGTTGGGTAGTTGTTTCTCTATAGTTTCAATATACTTGTGCGCAATAACTGCCGTGGCAAATAGATTTATTATGATGAGTATCAATAGCGCTCCAAAAATGAGACCTATTAGATCACTTGTCATTCTATGAGCTCCTTATAGAGCATTTCACCTAAAGATGCTCCGATCAACTCACCGCGCTTTGGCGGTTTGCATAGTTGAGGCTTGTTCGAGATTCCTTAGGTGTGTGTGCTAAAAGATGTCCATAGTTGAAATAGAATAAGAGCTGTGCACAGAGTAAGCTGGGCGATCCAGGGTATGAGCAGTATCCACTTTAACTTAATCGGGAATTGTCGGATGTCCTTTGCGTCAGCAGCCCCTCTTTTAATGCTGAGTTCTGGTAGCATCAGAATAAATGCCATAAAACCGCAGCGCATTATTTTTCCGAGAAAGCCTGCTCCTGAGAATGTTGCTTTGTTGTCTTCCAAGAATCTACTGTTTGGGAAGAGGCTTTCTAGTTTTTCCGTATATCTTGCAGCGACGTAAAACGAAAAAAATACAGTCATCAGCATTGATATCATTAAACAGGGGGCGACAATTTCGGGCATCATAAGCTACTCTCCAACTTTTTTATAGATGAACTCACCAGTGCCTTCTCCAATATTTTCTCCAATTTTACCAACGAGAAATCCACCGGCTGCCCCCCCTATGACAGCGCATGCTAATGCGCCGGGGCCTCCTGTAACTAGACCCAGCCCGACGACGCATGTAAAGGTGCCTATAGCGCCTCCGACGCTGCCCCCTATAATACTTCCAGATACGCTACCTACTAGCGTACTGCCCTCTACATATTTCGCCCTCGTACACTGCTCCTCACGGCCAACCGTACAAGCTTTATGAATTGAAAGCCCTGTGGAGCCCACCTCAAGCGCAGTCCCTATATACGTTCCTCTCTTGATCCATTTAGAGGCTTTGGCTACGCCAGATACCTTGTCAGCGTATCCTGCGATTTCTCCTGTGTGCATGTAGCTGCTGGTTGAAAGCCCGAGCAGTCTTTTGATCGAGCCTTCGTTGCGCAGCCCGGATCCATACGCCAGAAAATTATTGAGCAGTTTATCAAGCTTCATGAACAGTTCTGATCGTTTGGCGTAGAACGCGTCTCGTTGGGTCATCGTGCCGGAGCCCATGTGTTCCCGGTAGAGCTTTTCGATATCCTGGAGCGATTTCTTGATCTCTTCCATATGCTTGGCCCAGCCATCACTCGTGGCGCCTATGCCCATGGATGTGTAGGAGATCGCCTGCTTGAGCAGCTCGAAATTCTCAAGAAAAAAGTCATCCCCACCTGCGCCATTGACCAGCAACGCCGTATGCACCTGCGCAGCCTTGGCCATCAGGAAAGCTTCCTGAGCGGTGGACGAGGGGGTGGACGCGTCGCCGAGGATGACTATCTCGCCGGGCAGGACGACGCCGCCCGAGATGTGGGAATTGAGGGCGACGAACTTGGCCTTGCTGTTCTTTGGCAGCGCAAGGTTCGTTTTTAGAGAGTCAAAAGTCTGTGTTCTGGGGTTTATGAAAGATCGTGCTTCGGCCATGGTCATGCCTCACGAGTACTTTTTATTATTGATCCGGTCCCAACCGCCGGCTACGTTACCGCCCGCTGTGCCATCGACACGTTTCTGCAGGGTGTAGGTGGTTTTGATGCGGCCGTAATTGAGCTGTACGATTTCGATAGGGATGCCGGAACTCGCGCTCTGTGTGTAGTCGGCGATGATGACTTCCTCGAGCACCACCTCGTAGTATTTGAGCTTGTCGGTGCCTGCGCGGCAGAGGACCAGCTTGACTTCCTTGAGGTGCTGGCCTGCGCAGCTGGCTTCCATGAGCTTGCAACTGGCGCTGTCGAGGTACTTGGTGAATGTGAAGTTGGTCATGGTGGTACGACCGGATGAAGCGCCGCCCGAGGAACTGGCAGTTGCGGAGGTGCTTTGGTTGACGCCAAAGTTATAGCCGGTGATTTCGATCCATTTGCTGTACTTCTCGTCCAGCGCCTCGCCCGGGATGTCTGCTATCTGAATAAAAGCGTCGAAAGCCATATGAACCTCTCCTTGGTAATCAGTGTTGCTGCTTGGTTATTTTACGATGAGTGGCTATGACAGCAAATTTCTACATTGGTTTCAAGGCGCAGCCGGTGTTTTTAAACGCACTGTCTAATTGTGCGTTTAATACATAAACGTCAAACATGGAAAAGTCCGACGCATTGCGCGCCGGGCTTCTTTAGTGGCTTCAGTTACATCGCTTTTTCGTTCTTCTCGCGCTGTTCGCAGGTCATGAAACCTTTGTTGGTCACACGGCCGTCGCTGTTGAAGCTGACGTGGTAAACCTGTTTGTGGCCATCTTTGTTCATGACGTAGTTGTTGCAGGTGCCGGTATTGACCTTGCGTTCGATGGTCGTCGAGGGCTCGCCGCCGATGGTCAGGACCTGCTGGCGCGTCATGCCGTTTTCGACCTGCTTGACCAGCGGCTCGTTGCGATAAGTGACGTAGTCCACCGGGTTTTGCACGGTTGTGTTGCTGCAGCCAGCCATCGTTGCCAATACAAAGGTCGCCGCGAAGATTTTCTTGTACATCGTTATTGCTCCACATGTCAGAGCCGGTATTGGCCCGGTAGCGCTTGGAGCAGTAAACGGAGAGAAGAGTTCGAAAAAAAGATGGCGATACGGCAGCACCTCCTGCGGCAAGCTGGGCCTTTGAATATTCGCTCGCACGTTCGCCAAAGGCCGAGGTCAATCTGATGGCACGGTCGGCCACTTCGGTCCGACCCTGGGCTCGGTCATCGGTAAGGTTTTTCAGACCGTAGTTCGTTAATCAGCCGATCCTCAGTGACGGCCAGGAAGATGCGATGAGCGATAAAGAACTGTACGAAATCGAGTACACCTTGCTGGGCGAGCACCACGTAGACGTTATCGAGAATCTGGATGTGCCCATCATCGAAGTGGTGCACGAGCTGGCGCTCAAGCACCATGTCGAGCTGGACGATCTTTCAACCGGTGACGCCGGCATGCCCCACGCTGCCGGAATCACCGACGTGTCGATTCATAGCCTGGAGGGCAGTGAAGGCAGCGCGACTGCTTAACTTGCTTTTGACCGCAGCGGAGTCGTCCAGCGTTCTGCGAGGACGACTCCGCACAGGGTCAGCGCTCCGCCAAAGAGGTGGTAGAGCGCCAGTTGTTCGCCCAGCGTCGCCGCTGCAATCAATGCCGTGGCAATCGGCATCAGGTTGAAGAACAGCGTCGTGCGGCTGGGACCCAGGCGCATGATGGCGGTCATCCACAGCCACGGCGCGAGCATGGAGGTGGGGATCGCCGCGTACAGCACCATCGGGATGTTGCTTGCGTTCAGGCCGGTTTTCGACGACAGGATGAACGGCGGCAGCAACACCAGAATCGCCAGCAGAATCTGCACGTATAAAAGCTGCAACGGCGGCAGGCGCAACTGCCACTTTTTCAACAGCGTGCTGTAAACCGCATACGACGCCGCTGCCACCAGCACCATTGCATCGCCTCGATTGACGCCATGTTCGATCAATTGGGCAGGATTGCCCGCCGACACCACAACCACCACGCCTGCGAACGACAGAATCGCCCCCAGCAGCGCGCCAGAGGTCAGGTGGTTGCCCAGGCAGGCTATCGACAGCCCCAGCGCCATCATCGGCACCAGCGACTGAATGATGCCCATGTTGGTGGCAGTCGTGAGACCTGCGGCGAAATACGCCAGGCTTTGATACATCGCGGTGCCGAGCACGGCGAGGACGAAAATCTTGCCCAGCAGCGGTTTGATCGCCGCACGGTTTGCCCAGACCGGCTTGATCATGAAGGGCGTGAACAGCAAACCTGCCAGCGCCCAGCGATAAAAACCTATTTCAGCCGGAAAGATCACCCCGGCAGAAGCCTTGGTGACAGCAGTATTGACCGCCCAGATGAGCACGGTGATCAGTGGAAAAGCGTATTGCATGAGAGGGTCGTCATCAGAGCGAGGTGCAATTATCCGCCTGTTGGCGGCGAATGCCAGCGGCAATGCGTGATGCGCCGTCATAGGTTGCAACAGCTTGACTACACTTGATTGCAGCCTGTGCCGTCCGGCGCAGTGGACGTGGAGAGTGGATCGATGAAGAAGCTCGGTATTCCTTTGTTGCTTGTGGGCCTGATGGTGTCAGCTCAGGGGTTCGCTGCCACCGCGCAGCAGAACAAGATGACCACTTGCAATGCTGACGCCAGCGCGAAGACGCTCAAGGGGGATGAGCGCAAGGCGTTCATGAGCACGTGCCTGAAAGCTGCGCCGCCGCCAGCGGCCACTCAGCAGGAGAAAATGAAAACCTGTAACGCGACGGCGGGCAGCCAGGCGCTCAAAGGTGACGCGCGCAAGAGCTTCATGAGCGATTGTCTCAAGAAGAAATAATTTTTCGACGCCAGCCTTCACCACAAGCAACAGGCGCGGGTGCAGTAAACACTGCACTTTCGCGCCATTATCGAGCCGATCATCGGGCAGAGGGTCGCGCCTTGTTTTTTCCTGCTTTCGGATCACTGGTTCTCGGTTGAGAAGGCTGGCAGACTGCCCACCTTCCTTGTGTTGCCCTCTGAGGGTCTATGCCAACGTTTTCTGCGCGTCAGGTCTTAATCGCCAGCTGGATTCTTGTGTTTGGCGGTCTGTTGGCAGTGTTGCCGTTCAAGTTGCTGCCCAGTCTGCTGGCCGGTCTGCTGGTCTTCGAGCTGGTCAATATGTTGACCCCCAAATTGCAGCGTCTGATCTCCGGCGAGCGTGCGCGCTGGCTGGCGGTGGCGTTGCTGGGCACGATAATCGTCAGCCTGCTGACGCTGATCTTTGCCGGTGCCATCAGCTTTGTGCTGCATGAAGCCGAAAACCCCGGCGCCTCGCTGGACAAGTTCATGACCCTGGTGGACCGTGCCCGTGGTCAGTTGCCACCGTTTATCGATGCTTACCTGCCTGCCAGTGCGGCAGAATTTCAGGTGTCCCTCGGGCAGTGGCTGCAAAAGCATGTTGGTGAGCTACAGCTGATCGGCAAGGGCGCGGCGCATATGTTTGTCACCATGCTGATCGGCATGGTGCTGGGCGCGATCATCGCTTTGCAGCGCATTTCCGCGGACCATGTGCGCAAGCCGCTGGCCGCCGCACTGTTTGATCGTCTGTATCTGGTCAGCCGCGCGTTTCGTAATATCGTATTCGCCCAGATCAAGATTTCCCTGCTCAATACGGCGTTTACCTCGGTATTCCTGGCTATCGTCCTGCCGCTGTGCGGGATTCATCTGCCGCTGACCAAGACCCTGATCATCATGACCTTCCTGCTCGGCCTGTTGCCGGTGGTGGGTAACCTGATGTCGAACACGCTGATTTTCATTGTCGGCATGTCGATTTCGATCTGGGTCGCCCTGGCGGCGCTGGGTTATCTGATCGTGATCCACAAGGTCGAGTATTTCCTCAATGCGCGCATCGTCGGCGGGCAGATCAATGCCAGGTCGTGGGAGTTGCTGCTGGCGATGCTGCTGTTCGAAGCCGCATTCGGCCTGCCGGGTGTGGTGGCAGGGCCGATTTATTATGCATATCTGAAGAGCGAGTTGCAGAAGGAAGGGTTGGTTTAAGCCGGTTTGATTGTCTATCGTGCCGGCGCTCCGCGTCGGCACGCATTTGTGGACGCTCCGCGTCCGATCTTGAGCCAGCGGCCCCTAGCCGTAACGCTTCTTCGCTTCAATCGCCAAACCACTGCCGATGCTGCCGAAGATATTGCCTTCGACGTGGCGGGCGTTGGGCAGCATGGCCGAGACGCTGTTGCGCAGCGCAGGTATGCCGCTTGAGCCGCCGGTAAAAAACACCGTATTGACCTGCTCGACACTTACGCCTGCGTCGTTCAGCAATGTCGTCACGCTGTTGCGCACCCGCTCAAGCTGGGCGTCGATGGCGGCCTCGAACATCACTCGGCTCAGGTCCACGTTCAATCCTGCTTCCACCCGGTCCATCGGCAAATGGCGGTTTTCGGTGTGGGTCAGTTGAATCTTGGTTTCTTCCACTTCCATGGCCAGCCAGTGCCCGGCGCGCTGCTCGATCAGCTTGAACAGGCGATCGATGCCGCCGGTGTCTTCGATGTCGTAACGCATGCTGCCAAGTGCCAACTGGGATTTTTGCGAGTACACGGCGTTGATGGTGTGCCAGGTCGCCAGGTTCATGTGATGGCTGGTCGGCATGTAGGCGCCGCTTTTCATCCGGCTGCCGTAGCCGAACAACGGCATCACGCCTTGCAGGCTCAGCTGTTTGTCGAAGTCGGTACCGCCAATGTGCACACCGCCGGTGGCCAGGATGTCCTGCTCGCGATCAGCATGCGTGCGCCGCTCAGGCGACAGGCGTACCAGCGAGAAGTCCGATGTACCGCCGCCGATGTCGACGATCAGCACCAGTTCTTCGTTTTCGATGGTGGACTCGTAATCGAACGCCGCCGCGATAGGCTCAAACTGAAATGACACGTCCTTGAAGCCGATCTTGCGGGCCACTTCAGCCAGCGTGTCTTCGGCTTCCTGATCGGCCTGTGCGTCGTCATCGACAAAATGCACCGGGCGGCCAAGCACGACCTGTTCGAATTCGCGCCCAGCAGTGTTCTCGGCGCGCTTCTTGAGTTCGCCGATAAACAGTGCCAGCAGATCCTTGAACGGCATCGCCGTGCCCAGCACGCTGGTGTCGTGCTTGATCAGCTTGGAGCCCAGCAGGCTCTTGAGCGAGCGCATCAGGCGGCCTTCATAGCCCTCCAGGTACTCGTGAAGCGCAAGGCGGCCATACACCGGACGGCGCTCTTCGATGTTGAAGAACACCACCGAGGGCAGGGTGATCTTGTCGTCCTCCAGCGCGATCAACGATTCCACGCCGGGTCGTTGCCAGCCGACAGTGGAATTGGACGTGCCGAAATCGATACCGCAGGCACGGGCCGGGGATTGGTCATTCATGTCTTTTACGTTCCAGTCAAAAAACGGCCGCGCAGTTTATGCCAGTGCGGGCAAATTGCGTAGCGCGACACGTCGCTTATATTTGCCGGACGGTATTTGCTGCCGACACTTGAACTGAGGACGCTCACCCCCAATCTTGAAGGTATTCTCGGTGGACCAGATTGTCGAATACTCGACCCGCCTGTAAATGCGGCTGGCTACCTGTATATTTTCGACGTTAGGTAATCCAGATGCCTCGTGACAGAGGGAGCTGGGCGCGTGACGCCAGCGTATCTGGCTTTGCCGGATAAATCGGATGGGTGATCGTTACATGGATTTCAAAGACTACTACAAGATACTTGACGTAGAGCCGGCTGCTGACGACAAGGCGATCAAGACCGCCTATCGCAAACTGGCGCGCAAGTATCACCCTGACGTCAGCAAGGAAGCCGGCGCCGAAGACAAGTTCAAGGAAGCATCCGAAGCCTATGAAGTGCTCAGCAGCCCTGAAAAGCGCGCCGAGTACGACGAACTGCGCAAGTACGGTCGGCAGGGCCGTCCGTTCCAGACGCCACCTGGCTGGCAAAGCCGTGCAGGCGCGGGCGCAGGCGGATTCGAAGAAACAGCGGATTTTTCCGAGTTTTTCAGTTCCATTTTTGGTGGCCGGCCACAGCAGGGCGGGCGTACCCGTAACCCGGGCCGCAAGGGGCAGGACGTGGAGATGGAACTGGCGGTCTTTCTGGAAGAAACCCTGTCAGGCGAGTCCAAGCAGGTCAGCTTCAAGGTGCCTCAGCACAGCCCCAACGGGCAGCGCATGGGTGATATCACCAAGACCCTGAACGTGAAGATTCCGGCGGGTGTCGTCGATGGCGAGCGCATTCGTCTCAAGGGCCAGGGCGCGCCGGGTATAGGCGGTGGTGCCAATGGCGATCTGTACCTGATCATTCGCCTGGCGCCGCACCCGATGTTCGAGGTCGAAGGCCATGATCTGGTCATCACCGTTCCACTGGCGCCGTGGGAAGCGGTGTTGGGCACCAAGGTGGCGGTGCCGACCCTGACCAGCAGGCTCAACCTGACCATCCGCCCTGACAGCCAGAACGGTCAGCGCTTGCGGATCAAGGGTAATGGTTTGATGAACAAGAGTGGCGAGCGGGGTGATCTGTACGCCCAACTGAAGATCGTCATGCCCAAACAGACCGATGAAGCGGCACGTGCGCTCTGGCAGAAACTGGCCGACAGTGCTGCGTTCGACCCTCGGGCGCAGTGGAAGGGCTGAGCAGGCAGTTGCTCAGCCTGGCCTGATCTGCCGGATCAGGTTCTCGGCAGCACCACGGTAAACGTGGTGCCATCGCCGATGGTTGATGTCACCGTGATGCTACCGCTGTGGGCGTTGACCACTTCCTTGACGATAAACAGGCCCAGGCCCAGGCTGGTCGAGGTGCTTTGGGTGTCGCTCTCTTCGCGAATGCTGCGCACCAGCGGGTCGAAAATCGTGCCGATGGCGTCTTCTGCGATCGGTTTACCTTCGTTGTGAACCCTCAGTTCGACGGCGTTCTGACCGCCACTGACCGCGACGGTGATTTCATGGCTGACCGCACCGTGCTGCAAGGCGTTGCCAATCAGGTTTTGCAGCAACTGACCTATTCGTGCGCTGTCCCAATGACCTTTGGTGTCGCCCTCGACCTTCAGCACCGGCACCGAGTTCGGTTGCCCGGCGCAGGCTTCCTCGATGGCTTCGCGGCAGGCGGTCGCCAGGTCCATGTGCTTGCGCTCGACCGGCAAACCCGCCCCCAGACGGCTGCGCACGAATTCAAGCAGGTCGCTGACCATCGAACCCATATGGCGCGTACTGGTCTTGATGCGCGAGATATAGGCCTCGGTTTTCTCATCAGCCGGTATTTTGCGCGCGAGTAATTCGGTGGACATGCTCACGGCCTGTAACGGTGCGCGCAGGTCGTGGCCCAGAATCGCCAGAAAGATATCCCGCGAGCGGCCCACTCGTTCAGCGTAAGCCGCAGTGGATTCGGCGAGCGCCTCATCGATAGCCTCATTGAAGCGAATCACGTCCTGAAAGTCGGCCGGCTGTGGCGCATCCAGGCTTTCGGCCCACAGACGAATGACGCTGGCACGCAAATGGCGGAACTCGGACGTCATCTGCACCAGATCAAAGCCGACTTCATGGCGCAGTTCACCGTGGCTGCTGGCGGCTTCGTCCAGGCTTGACGTCTTGTTCAACTCCTCGCCCCGAGCCTTGGCGATCTCCTCGCTCTTGCTCTGTGCGGTTTTCATGTCGCGGGCCGCAGCCAGCAGAATCGACCTGGCGTGGTCACGCAACTCCAGCTTGCTCATTGAGTCTGCAGCAGGTTTCAGGGTTCTGGCGAAGTCTTCCCATTCATCGACAATGCGATCCACATGAACAACGATGAATTCGGAAAGGCGCATGGCCGATTACCTTGCTGGAGAGGCGTGACGAAAGATGGCGCATATTATCGCTTTTACAGGGCACGACAAACAGGGTGTTTACTGTCAATTCTTCAATACACCGTAAGAGATTCCTGAATGTGTGGGTCAACCGCGCGTTGCATTCAAGCAAAGGGGCGATCTGGTCGCCCCTTGTGCTTCTTTCAGGCAGGCCTAAAACAGAAAATACCGCTGCGCCATTGGTAGCACATCGGCCGGTTCGCACCACAGCAACACACCGTCGGCCTTGACCTGATAGGTCTGTGGGTCGACTTCGATGTCCGGCAGGTAATCGTTGTGGATCAGGTCTTTTTTCTGCACGGTGCGGCAGCCTTTGACCACGCCGATCTGCTTCTTCAAGCCCAGTGTTTCCGGCACGCCCGCGTCGAATGCGGCCTGGCTGATGAAGGTCAGGCTGGTGGCGTGCAGCGAGCTGCCGAAGCTTGCGAACATGGGGCGGTAGTGGACCGGTTGCGGCGTCGGGATGGAAGCGTTGGCGTCGCCCATCAGGCTGGCGGCGATGGCACCGCCCTTGAGGATCAGGGTCGGTTTGACGCCGAAGAACGCCGGGCGCCAGAGCACCAGGTCCGCCCATTTGCCGACTTCAATGGAGCCCACTTCATGGCTGATGCCGTGGGTGATCGCCGGGTTGATGGTGTATTTGGCGATGTAGCGCTTGGCGCGGAAGTTATCGTTGCCTGGGCCATCCTGCGGCAGCGGGCCACGCTGTTTCTTCATCTTGTCGGCGGTTTGCCAGGTGCGCATGATCACCTCGCCAACCCGCCCCATGGCCTGGCTGTCGGAGCTGAGCATGGAAAACGCGCCCAGGTCGTGAAGGATGTCCTCGGCGGCTATGGTCTCGCGGCGAATGCGGCTTTCCGCGAAGGCCACGTCTTCGGCGATGCTCGGGTCCAGGTGGTGGCAGACCATGAGCATGTCCAGGTGCTCGTCGATGGTGTTGCGGGTGAACGGCCGGGTCGGGTTGGTCGAGCTGGGCAGCACGTTTGGCGAGCCGCATGCCTTGATGATGTCCGGCGCATGGCCGCCACCGGCACCTTCGGTGTGGTAGGTGTGGATCGTGCGGTTCTTGAACGCTGCCAGGGTGGTTTCGACAAAACCTGACTCGTTGAGCGTGTCGGTGTGAATCGCGACCTGCACGTCATATTCGTCGGCAACGCTCAGGCAGTTGTCGATGGCTGCCGGGGTGGTGCCCCAGTCTTCGTGCAGTTTCAGGCCGATGGCACCGGCCTTGACCTGTTCGATCAGCGGGCCGGGCAGGCTGACGTTGCCCTTGCCGGTGAAACCGATGTTCATCGGGAACGAGTCCGAGGCCTGGAGCATGCGTGCCATGTGCCACGGGCCGGGCGTTACGGTGGTCGCGTTGGTGCCGGTGGCAGGGCCGGTGCCGCCGCCGATCATGGTGGTCACGCCGCTCATCAGCGCTTCTTCGATCTGCTGCGGGCAGATGAAGTGGATGTGCGTATCGACGCCGCCGGCGGTAAGGATCATGCCTTCGCCGGCAATGACTTCGGTGGCTGCGCCCACGGCAATGGTCACGTCCGGCTGAATGTCCGGGTTACCGGCCTTGCCGATGGCTGCGATACGGCCGTTCTTGATGCCGACGTCAGCCTTGACGATACCCCAGTGGTCGATGATCAAGGCGTTGGTGATCAGCGTATCAACCACGTCGGCGGCCAGCAGTTGACCCTGGCCCATGCCGTCACGGATGACCTTGCCACCGCCGAACTTCACTTCTTCGCCGTAGGTGGTGAAGTCTTTCTCGACCTCGATCCACAGCTCGGTATCCGCCAGGCGAACCTTGTCGCCAACGGTGGGGCCGAACATGTCGGCGTAGGCTTGTCTGGAAATCTTCATGGTGATTCCTTATGCGTCGTTGTACGCAAACCCGACTGACTATGACTATCGTGCCAATGCTCCGCGTTGGCATGCATCCCGTGACGCTGCGCGTCACAAATCTTCAGTCTTGCGCGATGGCAGGTGTAATCGAAGCGCAGGCTTTTTTGCCCGGCTCAGATGCGACGCAGAGCGTCACGAGCTGCATTCCCACGCGGAGCGTAGGAACGATATTCAAAAAACGAGTCAATCCAGCGCACCCATCACCCGGCCGGCAAAGCCGTAAACCTCGCGCAATCCCGCCAGGTCCACCAGCTCGACTTCGCGCGACTGGCCCGGTTCGAAGCGCACGGCGGTGCCGGCCGGGATGTTCAGGCGCATGCCGCGGCTGGCGGCGCGGTCGAAGGTCAGCGCGTCGTTGGTCTCGAAAAAGTGGAAGTGCGAGCCCACCTGAATCGGCCGGTCGCCGCTGTTGGCGACGATCAGGCTGTGGGTGCGGCGTCCGGCGTTGAGTTCGATGTCGCCGGGCTGGATCTGGTATTGACCAGGGATCATGTCGGTTGCCCCAAGGTTTTGAAATAAATGGCGGTCGGTCGATAGCGACCGTCCGGTGTAGCGCAATAATCCGGCAGCTCACCCACGCGGTGGTAGGCCAGCGAGCGATAGAACGCCTCCGCTGTGGAGCCTGCCTCGGTGTCCAGGTGCAGCAGCCCGCGCTTGAGCTTCACGGCGGTCTGTTCCACCTCGTCCATCAGTTGCCTGCCCAGGCCACGACCACGCGCAGTGGGCAGCACCATCAGTTTCTGCACTTCGGCACGGTTCAGGCCGTTGGGCTTCTGGCACAGTGACAACTGCGCGCTGGCCAGCACGTTCGCGTTTTCAGCCACCACCCACAGCAACAGACTGCCAGCGGCGATATCGGCCTTCAGCCCGTCGCACCAGGCGTGAGCCTGCTCCATGTCGAGGTCGGCCATGAAGCCGACCGAGGCGCCGTCATGGACCGTGTCGAACAGCAACTGCGCCAGGCCATGGCGGTAATGCGCGAAGCTTTCAGCAGTGACACGTCGCAGTTGTGCGTGGTTCATGGCGTGCTCTCTAGAGTGATTGAGGCGCTTGCGAGGCGGGTGCGCAAGCACCGGGCGACAGGTCGAGCTGCATGAAGGTCAGGTCCAGCCAGCGGCCGAACTTGGTGCCGACCTGTGGCATCTGCCCGGTAGTCTTGAAGCCTAGACGTTCGTGCAAGGCGATGGAGGCAGCGTTGCCGCTTTCGATCGCCGCGACCATCATGTGCTTGTCGCAGGCGCGGGCGCGTTCGATCAACTCAGCCATCAAGCGCGGCCCCAGGCCTTTGCCACGTTGATCGGCGCGTACGTAGACCGAATGCTCGACCGTGTGACGAAACCCTTCAAACGGCCGCCAGTCGCCAAACGACGAATAACCCAGCACTTCGCCTGCGCTGTCGACAGCGACCAGGACTGGATAGGCCTGGGCCTGACGAGATGTGTACCAGGCCTCGCGATTGGCGAGATCGACCGGCTGTTCGTTCCAGATGGCCGTGGTGTTGAGCACCGCATCGTTGTAGATAGCCAGAATGCCCGGCAGATCGTCCGCCAGCGCATCGCGAATCGGGTCATGCATGCTCACGTCCTCAGGCAATCGGCTGATGCACGGTGACCAGTTTGGTGCCGTCCGGGAAAGTGGCCTCCACCTGAATCTCAGGGATCATTTCCGGAATACCTTCCATGACCTGATCACGGGTCAGCAGCGTGGTGCCGTAGTGCATCAGGTCAGCGACGGTCTGCCCGTCACGCGCACCTTCCAGCAATGCCGCCGAGATGTAGGCCATGGCTTCCGGATAATTGAGCTTCACACCGCGTGCCAGACGCCGTTCGGCGACCAGTCCGGCGGTGAAAATCAGCATTTTGTCTTTTTCGCGTGGCGTCAGGTCCATGAGGTATTCGCTTCTTCAGATTCGGTGGTTGATCGTTCCCGTGCTCCGGCCAGAAATGCCGCCCTGGATGCATCAGGTCCAACCCTCAGGTATTCCAGATTCTCGGTGTTAACGCCTCGCGTCCCAGCAGGGCAGGGCGCAGGCGTTTCCAGATTTCTATCAGCCAGGCCCTGGCGTGCAAGGCTTCGTCAGCCAGACAGCGCGCGACGATTAATCCCGGCAACTGAGTCAGATTACCGCGCACCGGACTGGGCATCGACAGCGAGCGGCAGACTTCAAGCAGGTCGCTGTCCACGTCACCGGTCAGCAGCAGGGTGGCGAACACCGTTTTGCCATCCAGCCCGATGGGCGAATCCAGCAGCCCGTCAGCGCCGATAATGCGTTGCCGCTCGTGCCAGAGCAACGTGCCGTCACGGCGGATATCCAGATGCGACTGAAAGTGCCCGTGCTCGAAACGCTCACCACTGGCGGGGCGGCCCAGCGCCACGACGTCCCAGTAGCATAACCGGGCATCACCATGCAGTTCGATGCGCGTGGTCAGTTCTGCCTGAGCGTTGCTGAACACGATGGTTTCCTGCGGGAGCCATTCCAGTGTCGCACCAGGCTGGACATGCAGCTCCAGTTGCTGAAACGCCGGGCTGGCTGCGCGATACCATTTGGCCGCGCCGGGGCTGGTCAGTTGCGCCCAGGCATGTGCGCCGACGTTGACTGAAATATCCAGCCGGTCGCCCCCGGCAATACCGCCCGGTGGGTGAACGATGATGTGCTGGCACACCTCGGGCCCTTCGGCATACAGGTGTTTTTGCACCCGCAGTGGCCCTTTGTGGCGACGTTGGGTCGGGCGCGTGCAGTCATCAAAACGGCCATAGCCCAGCTCCAGCTCGGCGTGCCAGCTGGGCGTGAACAAGGCGGTGTGGGCAGGCAGATTCATGGCGTCTTCATTGCTTGGTCGAGTGCTGCACGATAACGGATTGGCGCATCAGATGGTGACCAGACCGCGAACACCCTCGGCCTCCATGTTTTCGCCCCGACCCTGCTGAACGATCTCGCCCCGCGACATCACCAGATACTGGTCGGCCAGTTCTGCCGCGAAGTCATAGAACTGCTCGACCAGCAGAATAGCCATGTCACCACGCTCGGCCAGTTTTTTGATCACGGCGCCGATCTCCTTGATCACCGAGGGCTGAATGCCTTCGGTGGGCTCATCGAGAATCAGCAAGCGCGGGCGACTTGCCAGCGCCCGGCCAATCGCCAGTTGTTGCTGCTGGCCACCGGACAGATCGCCACCACGGCGATGCTTCATTTGCAGCAGTACCGGGAACAGCTCGTAGATGAACGCCGGCACCTCTCTGGCTTCAGAGCCCGGAAAGCGCGACAGGCCCATCAACAGGTTTTCCTCGACCGTCAGCCGCCCGAAGATCTCCCGCCCCTGGGGTACGTACGCAATACCGGCATGCACGCGTTGATGCGGCTTGAACCCGGTGATGGCCTTGCCTTCCCAGTGCACCGCGCCTTCCTTTGAAGGCAGCAAGCCCATCAGGACGCGCAACAGTGTGGTCTTGCCGACGCCATTGCGGCCCAGCAGGCAGGTGACTTCACCGACCTTCACATCGAACGACAGACCGCGAAGGATATGGCTGCCGCCGTAATATTGGTGGAGCTTTTCGACCTGGAGCATGGTGGGTCCTTTTTTGAGCTGCAAGCTACAAGTTTCAAGCGGCAAGAAAGAGCAGCATGCTGCCTTTGCTTCTAGCTTGCCGCTTGCAGCTAAAAGCTTGCAGCAGGGCGCTAGCGCCCTAAATACACTTCAATCACGCGTTCGTCAGCCTGTACGTCGTTCAGTGAGCCTTCGGCCAGTACGCTGCCCTGGTGCAGCACGGTGACGTGGTCGGCAATCGAGCCGACGAAGCCCATGTCGTGCTCCACCACCATCAACGAGTGTTTGCCCGCCAGGCTCTTGAACAGTTCGGCGGTGAATTCGGTTTCGGCGTCGGTCATGCCTGCCACCGGCTCATCGAGCAGCAAAAGTTGCGGGTCCTGGACCAGCAACATGCCGATTTCCAGAAACTGCTTCTGACCGTGGGACAACAAGCCCGCCGGGCGATGCATCGAGGGGGTCAGGCGGATGGTTTCCAGCACTTCGCTGATTCGGTCCTGTTGCTCGCCTGTCAAGCGTGCACGCAGGCTGGCCCACACTGACTTGTCGGTCTTCTGCGCCAGCTCCAGGTTTTCGAACACGCTCAGGGCTTCGAATACCGTGGGCTTTTGAAATTTTCGGCCAATCCCGGACTGGGCAATCTGCACCTCGCTCATCTGCGTCAGGTCCAGTGTTTCGCCGAACCACGCTTTGCCGTGGCTTGGCCGGGTCTTGCCGGTAATGACGTCCATCAGCGTGGTCTTGCCCGCGCCGTTGGGGCCGATGATGCAGCGCAGCTCGCCCACGCCGATGTACAGGTTCAGATCATTCAGGGCCTTGAAACCGTCGAAGCTGACGCTGATGTCTTCAAGGGTCAGGATCGTGCCATGCCGCGTGTTCAGCCCTTTGCCAGCGCTTTTGCCAAGGCCTACCGCGTCGCGGCTGGTGCCTGCGTCGGAGTTGGGGGCCAGAATCGGCTCAAGCATGAACGAGGGCGTCGGAGTGGTTTTCATTGCTCGCTCCTTTTCTTCAGCAAGCCGATCACGCCCTTGGGCAGGTACAGCGTGACAATGATGAACAGCGCGCCGAGAAAGAACAGCCAGTATTCCGGGAAAGCCACGGTGAACCAGCTTTTCATGCCGTTCACCAGACCGGCACCCAGCAGCGGGCCGATCAACGTGCCGCGCCCGCCCAGCGCCACCCACACAGCGGCTTCGATGGAGTTGGTCGGCGACATTTCGCTGGGGTTGATGATGCCGACCTGCGGCACATACAGGGCTCCGGCCAGACCGCACAGCACCGCGCTCAATACCCAGACGAACAGCTTGAAGCCGCGCGGATCGTAACCGCAGAACATCAGGCGGTTTTCCGCGTCACGCAGCGCGGTCAGCACCCGACCGAACTTGCTCTGTGCCAGTTTCCAGCCGATGTACAGGCTGGCGACCAGCAGCACCACCGTAGCCAGAAACAACGTGGCTCGGGTGCCTTGCGAGCTGATGCTGAAGCCCAGAATGCTGCGAAAATTGGTGAAGCCGTTGTTGCCGCCAAAGCCGGTTTCGTTGCGAAAGAACAGCAACATGCCGGCAAAGGTCAGCGCCTGGGTCATGATCGAGAAGTACACGCCCTTGATACGTGAGCGGAAGGCAAAGAAGCCGAACACCAGCGCCAGCAACCCCGGCGCCAAGACCACCAGGCACATGGCCCAGAGAAAGTTATCGGTGCCCGCCCAGTACCACGGCAGTTCGGTCCACGACAGGAAGGTCATGAATGCAGGCAGGCCGTCACCCGCGGCCTGGCGCATCAGGTACATCCCCATCGCATAGCCGCCCAGCGCGAAAAACAGGCCGTGGCCCAGCGATAACAACCCGGCGTAGCCCCAGACCAGGTCCAGTGCGAGGGCGACGATGGCGTAGCAGAGAATCTTGCCCACCAGCGTCAGGGTGTAGGCCGATACCTGAAAACTGTTATCGGCCGGCAGAAGCGACAGCAGCGGCAGTGCCAACAGCACGGCCAGTACCATAATGCCCACAGCCAGCGTGCCCTTTGGGCCAACCTTCTGTGCGGCGGTTACCATCAATGGCTGGCTCATCAGTCAATCACCCGTCCTTTCAGTGCGAAGAGGCCTTGCGGACGTTTCTGGATAAACAGAATGATCAGCGCCAGGATCAGGATCTTGCCCAATACGGCGCCGATTTGCGGTTCGAGAATCTTGTTGGCGATACCCAGCCCGAAAGCCGCCGTCACGCTGCCGGCCAGTTGTCCGACGCCACCGAGCACCACCACCAGGAACGAGTCGATGATGTAGCTCTGGCCGAGGTCAGGGCCGACGTTGCCGATCTGGCTCAGGGCGACGCCGCCCAGGCCTGCGATGCCTGAGCCCAGCCCGAACGCCATCATGTCGATGCGCCCGGTCGGCACGCCGCAGCAGGCGGCCATGTTGCGGTTCTGGGTCACGGCGCGCACGTTCAGCCCCAGGCGGGTCTTGTTCAGTAGCAGCCAGGTCAGCAGCACCACGAACAGCGCGAAGGCGATGATCACGATGCGGTTGTAAGGCAGCACCAGATTGGGCAGCACCTGAATCCCGCCGGACAACCATTGCGGGTTGGCCACTTCGACGTTTTGCGCACCGAAGGCCAGGCGCACGGCCTGGATCAGCATCAGGCTGATGCCCCAGGTGGCGAGCAGGGTTTCCAGCGGGCGGCCGTACAAATGACGAATCACCGTGCGCTCCAGCACCATGCCGATCATGGCGGTGACAAAAAATGCCACGGGCAATGCGATCAGCGGGTAGTACTCGATGGCACCCGGCGCGTAGCGCTGCAGCATCAGTTGCACCATGTAGGTCGAGTAGGCACCCAGCATCAGCATTTCGCCGTGGGCCATGTTGATCACGCCGAGCAGGCCGAAGGTGATTGCCAGCCCCAGCGCCGCCAACAACAGAATCGAGCCCAGCGACATGCCGCTGAACGCCTGACCGAGCACTTCGCCGATCATCAGCTTGCGGTTGACCTGCGCCAGGCTGGTTTCAGCGGCAATGCGCACTGACGCATCGGTTTCGACGCCCGGCGCCAGCAGCGACTCAAGACGGGTACGCGCCAGCGGGTCGCCGGTTTCGCCGAGCAGGCGCACTGCCGCCAGACGCACCGAGGGGCTGGAATCGACCAGTTGCAGGTTGGCCAGCGCCAGTGTCAGCGCGCTTTTAACGCTGGAATCGGTTTCGCTGGCCACGCGCTGGGTCAGCAGATCCAGTTGCGCGGGGCGGGCGCTTTTTTGCAATTGCAAAGCTGCCGCAAGACGCAGCCTGGTGTCGGCTGCCAGCAATTGGTGGCTGGCCAGCGCGGTATCGACCAGGCCGCGCAGCCGGTTGTTCAGGCGCAATTTGCGCGGTTCGTCAGGGGTTGGAGCGTCGGCAGCCGCAGGCGCATTCGCATCCACTGCCCCGTATTTGTCGTTGTTTTCGATCCACGCGCGTTTGCTGCTGTCGGCGGCAACACGGCCATCGCGCAGCGCTTCCAGCAGTTCGATGCGTTCAGGGACCGGGCTGGCTGCCCAGGCCTCCAACAGCTCGGCCTGTCGGGAAGAACTGGCTGCGGCAAAATCACCGGCATCGCTGGCCTGCGCTGCGAAGGGCAGCAGCAGGCTGATGGCGAGGATCAAACGGTAAAAATAAGAAGGCATATCAATATGGCCTTGGTCTGTTATGGCGTTCCACTAGACATTCGTGGCTGTTCGCCCTGACGCTGCTCGTTCCTCACGCTCTGCGTGGGAATGCCTTCCGTGAAGCTCTGCGTCAACCATGCACCGAGCCCCGCGCTCAGGATCGGACGCGGAGCGTCCAGAACTGCTTTCCCACGCTGGAGCGTGGGAACGATCAGGCTGTGTTGATAGGGGTCAGTTGCTTTTCACCGGAGTGTCCGGCTTCTTGTCATTGCCGGGAATGTACGGGCTCCACGGTTGGGCGCGAATCGGCTCCTTGGTCTGCCAGACGACGTTGAACTGACCGTTGTCCTCGACTTCGCCGATCATCACTGGCTTGTGCAGGTGATGGTTGGTCTTGTCCATGGTCAGGGTGAAGCCCGATGGGGCGGCGAATGTCTGCCCGGCCATGGCTTCGCGGACCTTGTCCACGTCAGTGGATTTGGCTTTTTCGACGGCTTGGGCCCACATGTGGATGCCGACGTAAGTGGCTTCCATCGGGTCGTTGGTCACCGCCTTGTCAGCGCCCGGCAGGTTTTTCTTCTGGGCGTAGGCTTTCCAGTCAGCAACGAACTTCTTGTTGACCGTGTTTTCCACCGACTGGAAGTAGTTCCAGGCAGCCAGGTGGCCTACCAATGGTTTGGTGTCGATGCCGCGCAGTTCTTCTTCGCCAACCGAGAAGGCTACAACCGGTACGTCGGTGGCTTTCAGGCCCTGGTTGGCCAGTTCCTTGTAGAGCGGCACGTTGGAGTCGCCGTTGACGGTGGAGATAACGGCCGTCTTGCCACCGGCT